>NZ_JAUBVJ010000064.1:0-46309 GCF_036702785.1 Microcoleus sp. AR_TQ3_B6
TTCTTGATAGTTGACCTTCATAAAATATCCCTTATTTTTCTGGCATTGTAGCACTTATTTGGCAAAATGGTATTACCTAACGACCCACGTACTCAGGTGGTGACTTTCAAAGAAGTTAATCCAAACGTTATCGAGGTGTCAGATATATTTGCACGCGATTTTCCCCGTCGTATGGGTGGTAATATGATTGCAGATGCCTTACGAACTCAGGGAATAAATAGACCATCAACCATCAAATTGACGAATGTAACTCACGCTCCCACCAAAGAAGCTATTGAGCAGGGCATTTCTGGTGAAAATACGATATTGGGTGACACTTTGAAAGATGCAGCCAGAGAATTGGGTTCTACACCTACGAGTTGGAAAACAGGTAGAGATGTTAAAACAGATCAGGTATGGATAGAAGTAAAATTGTCTTACTAGAGCAACTAAAGCAAGCTTGTTCGCAACGAATCGATAAGAGCTGGCACCTGCTAGCAACTGCTGCGGGAAATGAGGAAGGTATTCGTGTGACGTTGCGCGGTCTGGATATTAATGAGTTACGCCTTGACACAATCATTGCTGTGCCCACCCACTTAGTTGAATTTAGGGTTCTAGCTCTTTCTGTTTCCCGACCCGAGCTTTTACGTAATTTGTTAAATCAGTGGGAAATGGAACCACGCACTGGCAATCCCGATGTGGATGCTGGGTGTTTAGAAACAGCTCTTACAACAGGTCGCAGATGTTTCACAGTTGTGGAAATAGATCCAGAAGCAGAACCCTGGTCGTGGGAGGAGGAATTAAAAAACGAACCTTTAAAAATTATGTACAGCTCCGAGTATATTCGCTTGTTAGGTAGTCGTCCTTTGAAGGACAAAGTGCTAACACAAAAAAACATAGAAAACGGCATTAACTCGGGAATGTCTGTGCTCAAAACATTACGCACACAACAGGTACAAATAGATGAATCTGTATTTGCTCACTATGCAGATTTAATCATTTCCACAGGTGCCTACCCTACCGCTATGCTGATTGAGTTATCGAGACGAACTAATTTCGATTCCCGGATTTGGTTTGAACGGATTCTGGAGATATTTCCTACTATTTCCGATCCACTAGAGGTGGCTCTATCAGCCTATACTTTACTCAATGACCAATGGGTTGTGCCTTGGTGATTCGATCGCAACTTCCTTTTGTGCGAGGGACGGGGTTCGCCAGCAATGAAGTGCGATCGAATTATTATCGATTGTTTCACAAGGAAGGGCGAGCATACTTCGCTACAGTTTCCTGTGGGGCTATTAACTTTCCCTGGCGAGTAGTTTTGTGCGCTCTCTCTGATTGTCGATAGTTTTACCTGACTCGGGCTCTCTCAGGAGTGCGGGTAAAATTTCCTTTGAGGCTCTCGACGGGGCGGGCGAGCAGTTTTGTGCGATCGCACACCGGGTACAATTTCCTTTGAGTCGATCGGCTTGACAATCGGGCGATCGATTCTGCTGGCGATCGATTCTACGGGTTCATCAAGACTCCCTGCCGCAGCTCGCCCCAATCTAGGATACAACGAGGCAAGAAAACCCGCCCTAGCCTGTAAACTAGGGATAATAGAATACGCAGGAAGGATTTATGCCGTCGGAAAACCAAGACTTGCCAAAAACTGCTGCACCCAAGAGTCCAAATTTGCCAATTCCCTCAGACATTTTATTGAGCTTGGTCGCTTTACCTATGCTGGGCGGGTTGGTGGCGGCGAAAGCTGCTGCTGAGTTTGTTGCGTCGATCGGCGTTGAAAGCGAAGAAGTCTTTCGGGGTTCCCGCCTGCCCGTGCTCAACTTTCCTCAATCACAGGACTAGCAACCCTATGGAAGGATGCTGCAGCTAGAAGTTAATTTTTTTGACCCCGCCTACAAACGGATACCAACCCCCGACTTTTGTCGTGGAAAGATCAAAATTTTCGACTCTTGTTCAAGCTTCCAGATTCATCTTGGGAGTAAATCTAAAATCCTTCGACGATCGCGCGACTCGACGCGAAGTCTCGCCGAACGTCTGACGCCGATCGTCTAAAATTTCAAATCGCCAGTCAACTGATATGAAAGCTTGACAATAGGTACAATCTGTGGTTTGAGAATTAATCTTTCCTTATACTTTGTACATAAGTGCCTTTTACTTTCTACCTTGTAATAAGTTGTCTCAAATTTGACTGCAAACAAAAGTGTTTTAGGCGAAACTAAACAATACAATTTTCACAGACACCCGCAGCTATAGAGGAACAGCCCGATGAGTTCAGTCCTCCAGTCTTCAGAACAGGCTATAGAAGCAACATCTATTTCCCATTTTCCCGCTTACTCAAAATCAGACCTGTTTCTGCGCAATCGCCTCAAAGTAGTAGAGGACTTGTGGGAATCGGTGCTGCGACAGGAGTGCGGGCAGGAATTGGTGGATTTGCTCCAACAAATGCGATCGGTCAATTCCGCCGAGGGACAGGCCACTGGGTTTCGCGAATCGAATGTGGTACAGCTAATCGAAAAGCTCGACCTCAACGCCGCAATCCGCGCGGCTCGGGCTTTTGCACTGTATTTCCAGTTGATCAACATTGTCGAACAGCACTACGAACAGCGAGACCAACAGCTAGCTTACGCTAGCAGCAACGACGCTGGTGGGCGGATGTTTTCTAAGCTGCCCGGACAAGCAATGGATGCCCCCGATCGCCCGCGCCACAGGGAAGGCCCAAGCCCCGCCCAAACGGCTCTGAGCAAGGCAGACAGCACCGAGACGATCGCCCGAGATGCGGGAACTTTCCACCAACTGTTCCCGATGCTGCAGCGCTTGAACGTGCCAAGCCAGCAAATCCAGCGCTTGATCGATCAGTTGGACATCCGCTTGGTATTCACCGCTCACCCGACGGAAATTGTCCGCCACACGATCCGCACCAAGCAGCGGCGAATGGCGAAGATTCTCCAACAGCTAGACCAAGTTGACGAGAAATTTCAGGCGATCGGGACAGACTCTCAAAGCCCCTACCCGGTGTCTTGCTGGGAAGCGGCCGCTCTCCAAGAGCAACTGATGGAAGAAATTCGCCTCTGGTGGCGCACTGACGAACTGCACCAATTCAAGCCGACTGTGCTTGACGAGGTGGAATACACTCTCCACTACTTCGAGGAAGTTCTGTTTGATGCTATTCCCGAACTCTACCACCGCTTAAAGCAAGCGCTCCACGCTTCTTATCCTTATCTGAAACCGCCGAGTTACAATTTTTGCAAGTTCGGTTCTTGGGTGGGCTCGGACAGGGATGGCAACCCTTCTGTGACTCCGAAAGTTACTTGGCAAACTGCTTGCTATCAGCGCCACTTGGTGCTAGAAAAGTACATCGCCGCGGTGAAGCGGCTGAACGAACTTTTGAGTTTGTCGCTGCACTGGAGCGACGTGCTGCCGGAATTGCTCGAATCTCTCGATCGCGACAAATCGGAATTTCCGGATGTTTACGAGCAGTGGGCGATCCGCTACCGCCAAGAACCTTATCGGTTGAAGCTGGCATACGTGCAGCAGCGACTGGAAAATACGCGCGATCGCAATTGGCGGCTCTACAAAGGAGACGAGTTGCAGCGGGAACGCGAAGCTTTGTCACAAAATCCCGGAATGACCGGCCTTTATCGATCGGGCGCTGAGTTTTTGACTGAGCTGCAGCTCATCGAGCGCAATTTAGTCGAAACAGGTTTGAGCTGTCGGGACTTGGAAAATCTGCTCTGCCAAGTAGAAATTTACGGATTTAATTTGGCTTACCTAGATATCCGCCAAGAGTCAACAGTACACTCCGACGCTTTGAGCGAAATTGCTGAATACTTGCAAATTTTGCCCAAGTCGTACCATCAAATGTCGGAATGCGATCGAATTATTTGGCTCGCAACTGAACTGCAAACTCGCCGCCCTTTAATTCCCGCAGAATTGCCCTTTTCGCCCAAAACTTGCGAGACGATTAATACCTTCCGAATATTGCGGCAAATGCAGCAGGAGTTTGGTCCGGAAATTTGCCAAACTTACATCATCAGCATGAGCCACGATGTCAGCGATTTACTGGCGGTTTTGCTGTTAGCAAAAGAAGCAGGACTTTACGACCCGGCTACAGGAATTAGCAGCATTCAAGTAGTTCCCCTGTTTGAAACGGTGGAAGATTTGAAGAAAGCGCCGGAAGTAATGGAGAAAATATTTGATTTGCCACTTTATCGAGCTTTGCTAACAGGAGGATACGCGCAGGAATTAACGGAAAAAAGCGAAGAGAATCTCACAAACCCAATCGCAACTCTCAAATTGCAAGAGGTGATGCTGGGCTATTCGGACAGCAATAAAGATTCGGGTTTCCTCAGCAGCAATTGGGAAATCCACAAAGCTCAAAAGGCTTTGCAAAGGGTTGCGGAAAAATACCATGTAGAGTTGCGGATTTTTCACGGCCGAGGCGGTTCTGTAGGGCGCGGCGGCGGGCCTGCTTACAAGGCAATTTTGGCTCAGCCTGGAAAGAGTATTAGCGGGCGAATTAAGATTACCGAACAAGGTGAGGTTTTGGCTTCTAAATATTCTTTGCCGGAGTTGGCGCTTTACAATTTGGAAACTGTGGCGGCGGCGGTAATTCAAGCTAGTTTGCTGCACACTGGTTTTGATGGCATCGACCCTTGGAATGAGATTATGGAGGAGTTGTCGGCTCGATCGCGATCGCACTACCGCCATTTAATCTACGAACAGCCGGATTTAGTCGATTTCTTCCACCAAGTTACCCCGATTCAAGAAATCAGCCAGTTGCAGATTAGTTCTCGCCCCGCCCGTCGCGGTGGCAAAAAAGACATCAGCGGTTTGCGAGCAATTCCGTGGGTGTTTAGCTGGACTCAAAGCCGCTTTTTACTTCCTTCTTGGTACGGTGTCGGCACGGCTTTGCAAGAGTTTTTGCTGGAGGAACCGGAAGAACACATGAAACTTTTGCAGTATTTCTACTTGAAATGGCCGTTTTTTAGAATGGTAATTTCTAAGGTGGAAATGACTTTATCTAAGGTGGATTTGCAGATTGCAGAACACTACGTGCAGGAGTTAGCTTTGCCCGCTGACAAGGAGCGTTTTAAGGCTTTATTCGATCAAATTGCTGCCGAATTTCACTTGATTCGGGATTTGGTTTTAACTATTACCGGACACCAACGTTTGTTGGACGAAGATCCGGAATTGCAGCGTTCGGTGCAGTTGCGAAATGCGACGATTGTGCCTTTGGGTTTGTTGCAGGTTTCGCTGCTAAAACGCTTGCGGCAGCACGGTAGTAGCGGGATTCCGGGGGTGATTCACTCGCGTTACAGCAAGGGTGAATTGTTGCGGGGAGCTCTGCTGACGATTAATGGTATTGCTGCAGGGATGCGGAATACCGGCTAGGGAAATAGTTGTGAGTTTGGAATGAGTGGTAAGGTGCGCCGCAGCGCACCCTGCTACTGGTAGTTTCAGAATTCACGCGATCGCCCATTATATAGCCTTTCTCAGATAGATGAGGTACAAGTTTAGATTTTAGATTTTATATTTTAGATTGGGGGATTGGGGGATTGTTAATTAATTGGTAAATACCTCGTCTTTCCGAGAACCGCTATAGTCAAAGCCATAGAAAACTGTTCGCTATCCTAGCTGAGATTTTTTATGTCTAAACGCAAACAGTCTGAAGGTTGTCGCCCGATGCTGCGGCGCACTTTTTTGTTTTTAACGGGCATCGCTTTGGCGCGGGTTGCGGCTGACTATTTTGCGATCGCCCAAAACCGAGATAGTTTCTTGACTCTCGCTGGTCAACTGTGGCAAAAGTCCCTCGCTTTTTTATCAAGCATACAATCAAATCCAACTCCTCAACCTCTCCCTAACAATCCCATTGTAAAATCTGCAAAAACCAATCAACCTCTGCGGAGTAATCCAATTGTAAAATCGCCAGAAAGTTCTCCTGCCGCGCAGCCGTCTCAACCTCAAATTATCAGACGTTCCCCTAAACAAGCAAAACCCGTACAACCCGCGCAGCCGTCTCAACCTCAAATTATCAGACGTTCGGCTAAGCAAGCAAAACCCCTACAACTGGGCCGCCAAAATGTAGCTGGCGCAAGTTTTTATCTCACAACTATTGACCTCGCAGACCCCGAAATTTATATCACAATTGGGTTAGCTAATAATGCAGCTTTTGCAAATAATTATAAAGTCACGCGGGGTGATGAACCTTTTGAAAATATGGTGGCGCGTTACCGGGCTGCTGTTGTTGCTAACGGGACTTTTTTTGGTAAAGATGAGCAGAAATCAGTGCTGGGAAATATGGTGGCGGCGGGTAAGTTTTTGAAATACAGCCGATGGGAAAATTACGGCACGACTTTGGGAATTAAAGCGGGAAATCAATTGGAAATGGTGACGGCTAGAATCGAAGGTAAGCCGGATTGGAGTCAACATTGGTTTTCTCTGACTTGCGGGCCGAGATTGGTTAAAGGGGGGAAAGTTTGGCTGTCTCCTTTGTCGGAAGGTTTTAAAGATTCTCATGTTTTGGGCGTGGGTTCGAGAACGGCGATCGGCTTTCCGGCTTCCAGAGATAAGTTATTTTTGGTGACTTTTCTTGATAGTTTGTCTTTGGCAGCAGAAGCTAAGGTTATGCAGGCGATCGGCTGTTTTGAAGCGATGAATTTGGACGGGGGCGCTTCGGTGGCTTTGGCTCATCAAGGGGAGATTTTATTGCCTGCGGGACGGAATTTGACGAATGTGCTGGTGGTTTACGATCGCGAATATCCAGCGCCGGCTCAGTTAAAGCAGTCTTGGGAACGCTTTCAAAAGGGCTCTCGACCTTCCCCCGATCCGTCCGTTTTTTTTGATTGATCTAGCCGAAGGAAGTTCGGCTTCCGTTACACGCGATCGGGATGTAACGGATGGCAGAAAGAAGTCCGATGTCCGTCGGAATCGAGGGAGCATCCCGATTTGGGTACTGCTCCCGAGGGAAGGGTGAGAGAATTAGAGATAATGCTATAACCAGTGCTTGGGATAGGTCCTTTCTTCCGCTAAATTGTTAAAGATGACGGCGCACAAGACCAAAATTATTGAACCCTCAAAAGCAGGTGTTAGCAAAAATTTCCAGTCTGGTTTGGTCATCATGACGACTAAAGCAACTGCTCCCGAAGGCGGATGTAGAGTTCTGGTAGCCTGCATAATTCCGATCGCACTAGAAACAGCCATTCCCATCGCCCAGGGAGAAGAACCGAGAAAATGCAGGATCATTAAACTGGTGAGAGCAGCTAAGAAATTGCCCCCAATGACATTCCGGGGTTGAGCCAAAGGGCTGTCAGGGACACCAAAGATGAGAACGCTTGTAGCGCCAAACGGAGCCATTAGTAAAGGAGAATTAGTTTTTACAGCAAGATAGGACGTTGCAGTAATTGCCAAAAAACTGCCAATCCAACTCCAAAAAATATGCCGAGGATGAGGTCTGTCGATTGGGCAGGTCAATGGACACGATCGCCATCTCCCAAAGGTTTTAAACCAATAACTTTCCCATTTCAGTTGAATTTTTTTACTGTCAATCATAAATCAGGTTACTTGATAACCAGGTTTCTTAAATTGTCTGAACTAGCCTCCGCTAAAGTTAAGATATCATAACATTTGCTCAAAAAGTAGTTAAAGGCACAGATTTTTTACTTCTATGCCCCTCAAGCAGCTAACCACTCGGTGGGAACGGAGTAGCAAGTTTGGTCGGTTATTTGTAAGGTGCGAGGCCCCGCAAGCATGAATTGAAAGATCGCACCCACACTTTGGATAAGTCTCTGGTTCAGAGTGCGATCGCCGTTTTCTGGTTGGTGCGTTGGCGTAGCCCGCCGCAGGCATCGGTTCCAAGCTTTGGATAAGCCTCTGGTTTAGCGGTGCGACGCGCGATATATGCACGAGGGTGTGTCCCGAATTCACCGCGATTTCCTCAGAAAGCCCTTAGATTTCGGGTAGCGGTAAAGAGGAAAGGACTGTTTAACTGGCTTGCGTAGCGTTGTAGTGATGGATGAACGTCCAAATTGCACCGATGTGGTTCTCTAACTTCTGGGAAAATGACAAGGTTTTTCTGAGGAGTCGCCACAGGCGTTGTCGCAAAGTGCAGTTGAACCGTTCAATGTAGCTGGTTTTTCCATCTGCATCCTCAGACGGCGTTTCGGCTTTGGGTGCACTGGCACTTTTTTCTCCACCTGCTGGTATTTGGCGTTGACCTACTGTTGCAGCTAGTGTTCCGAAATCTGCAAGGACGGGAGGCATATATTTACCGGAATCCTGCACCGGGAGGCGATCGATCTGAGATAGTTGTTGCAGATAATGCTGCGATCGGAATGCTAGCTTTTTCTGAGATTGAAATTAGTTTTTCAGAACTGTTTTTGCCTGTTTAGTTTTGGTTTGAGCTTTAACCGCAGATGGAGTCGATAAACGCAGATGGACGCAGATAAAGAGTTAGAACCAAGAAGAAGTTGGTATTCGGCGGCGGCGACAGCTTACAATCGAGTCAGACCTCGGTATCCGGCGGATTTGATTCAACGCGCGATCGAATTAGCTCAGCTTCCGCCCAAAGCAAAGATTCTAGAAATAGGATGCGGCCCGGGAATTGCTACCGTAGAATTTGCTAGGTGAGCCTTTTCAATGGTTTGTGTTGAACCGAGTTTAGAAATGTGTCAATTCGCGCAGCAAAATTGCGCTGAGTATACAAATGTTGAAATTCAAAATACTAGCTTTGAATAATGGGATTTACAAACTGACAGTTTTGATGCAGTTTTAGCAGCAACTTCATTTCACTGGATACCGCCAGAGATTGCTTGCCCAAAAGCGGCTGATGCTTTGCGATACAATTGCCCTTTAATTTTGTTGGGGAATGTAGTGCCGTCGCCGAGATATGAGGTGTTTCAAGTATTAAAGGAAGTGTATCAAAATTTTGTTCCATCTTTGGCAAAATATGAACGTATAGAACAGGATAAATTAATTTTACAAGCAATCAACCAAACAGTCATTGATTCGGGTCGTTTTCAGAAATTAATTTCCGATGAATTTGTGTATAATATAAATTACAATACTGATGATTATCTAATGCTTTTGAGTACGCTTTCTCCTTATATAGCGCTGGAGCCGGAAGCGAGAAATGCTTTATTTGCATGGTTGAGAGCAAAGATAGAGCAGGAGTTGGGAGGAGCGCTCGCTCTAGAACATTTGTGTACTTTTGAGATTATTGAAAAGACGGTTGAGGACGAATGAGTTAAGGAGTTTTGGTGTTCCTGAGCTTTAGTGCTGGAGTTATTGAGCAAGGTATTGTGGATAATTCCTGCATTCCCTAGGGGGAGTTTTCCCACTCGGCGGTAAGCTTGCGGAAATTGTATTTAGATGCACCGGGGTGACAACTCACGCAACTGCTAATATTTGCAGGTTGCGGCAGCTTGACTTTGGGGTGCAGAGCTTTGAAATAGCGAGAACTGGCCGCTCGATAGGGGACTTCTTCGTCTTTGGCTTGGGGACGGGAAAAAGTTTGCAGGTAGTTCCAAACTAGCAGACGGGACGGGTCTACTAGCAGTTTGATGGTTTGCCCGTAGTGTTGGGGATCTTGCAGCAATCTGCGCCAGGTTTCTGTTGGCAATACTTGCGGCGGTAAACCGATGTGACAGGTGGCGCAGTTTTCTAGGTACAGTTGCTGTCCGAGTTGGTAGCGATCGGGAATTCGATCGACTGTGCCATTATCTTCAATTGCAGACACTTGAGCAAGTCGCGCCGGAGTGTGGTCGGCGGCTGTCTGGGCTGCCAGCCATCCGCCTCCGGTACCGCAGAAAATTATCAACACCAGCAAACTTGAGTAAAGCCCCCGCCAGCCACGAGAGCGACGCTTGGGGGGGTTTTTGTGGTTCATGGTGTTTCTGCCTTCTCGCTGCTAATATCTGCCTTCTCGCGGCGGTTTTTTTGAGGCTGCATCGATATTGTTGCCTAAATCACTGGTATGCTCATGCCTTCGCGGGCCAAGCAGCCATTGGCGAAGGCTGCCTGCACCTCTGCTTCTACGCCATCGAGAAAATTGTCGTCGTGACTCGGATCGTGGTGAAACATCACGATCTTTTTGACTCCTGCAGCTTTCGCTATTTCTATTCCTGCTTGCCAAGTCGAGTGTCCCCAGCCGACTTTGGGGTTTTTGAAGCTGTAATACTCTTCGTCGGTGTAGTTGGCGTCGTAAATCAGCACGTCGGCGTTGCGAGCTAGGTGTACCACATTGTCGTCCACCCGATCGGGAAAATGTTCTGTATCGGTGCAGTAGACCGCCGTGTGTCCCCCCCAGGTGACTCGATATCCGATCGCGGTGTTGGGATGGTTGAGCAGTGCTGTTTCTATTTTCACATCGTCGAGTTCGAGAATATCGCCCGGAGTCAAATCGTTGAATTTGAGGTCTGACTGCATCACTTGAATGGGCACGGGAAAATTGGGGTGCAGCATTTGGTCGGCAAGACGCTGTTTGATTGTAGTGCCGTTGGGGGCGATCGCTCCGTAAATGTGAAAGCAGTTCCCCGGGATAAAGGCAGGAGTAAAAAACGGAAACCCTTGAATGTGATCCCAGTGAGTGTGGCTGAAAAACATATGGGCTTCCACGGGCATTTGCCGCAGCAGGTTGAGGCCTAGAACTCGCAAACCTGTGCCACCGTCAAAAATCAGGCGTTTTTTGCCCAAGCGCATTTCTACGCAAGAGGTGTTCCCTCCGTAGCGAATTGTTTTGGTGCCGGGGGTGGCGATGCTGCCCCGCACGCCCCAAAACTGAACGACAAACTCGGTCAAAGGACTATTTTCCATAGTGGCTTTGTGATCGGAAGGCTGTGGATTGGGTTGAGAGGGTGCGGAATCTGGCATTTTTTTTAGCTTTGGGGGCAGGAACTTGGGAGTTGAAATCTTAGCTTTTAGTTTTTAGTTTTTAGTTTTTAGCAATCCGTACTATAAAGCGCTTTATCCCGAAAGCATCCGAGTGCCGAACACTTGGGGTATTAGAAGTTTAAACCGTACCGGTTGGTCTAGGAGATGTCACGCTTGAGAGATTATTTTTTGCACCCTGCAGGCTGCCCGGCGTGTTCTGTGTTCTGAGATTAAGATAGCGCCTTTCCAAGAGTGTTCGGGTAAAATTTTCTATAACATAGAACTCATTCCCCGGGGGTAGAATTTGCGCTTCATCTTACTCTATGAGGAGTATTTTTTTCAAGATAGGGGCCCGGGTGGCGTTTTGAGGAATGCCGTTCCGGTGACTCGGCATTCACGACTGATTTGACATTCTAGCCACCCGTTCCTCGACTGCATCCCTAGACCTGCAGCGGTCGCCTTCAGTTGGGCCTCCTGAGTTGTTAGTCGGGTTGCAGTCGAGGAGTGCGGGTTAGGGGCTTATTTGCGATCGGCTGCGATGCATTTTTCCACTAACGGCATTACTCGATCCACATCTTGCCAACCCAGAATTTCCGTGACTTTTTTCTCCAAATTTTTGTAGGTTCTAAAAAATTCGGCTATTTCGTCCAAGCGGTGGGGGGCTACGTCTTTGAGGGACTTATAGTGAGCGTAGCGCGGGTCTTTGTCGGGAACGCACAACAGTTTCTCGTCCCTGTCGCCTCCATCGATCATTTCTAGCATTCCGATCGGGCGAGCCGCGATAATGCACCCTGGAAATGTGGGCTCATCCATCATCACCATGCCGTCGAGGGGGTCGCCATCATCGGCTAAGGTATTGGGTATGAAGCCGTAGTCGCACGGATATTGGACTGAGGAAGAAAGCACCCGATCGAGTGCAAAGGCTTGCATCTCTTTATCAAACTCGTATTTGTTTTTGCTACCGGCGGTTATTTCGATCAGGACGTTGAGCAGTCCTGGTTTCGGCTGTGCCGGAATTAGCGATAAGTCCACAACAATATCTCCAAGTTAACAGATGATTGGGATGAGTGCTACTTGTTGCCAAATCCCTTTGATAGCATTTTACGGGCGATCGCGCCCGACGGCTGCAGGAGATTGACCGAAAGCGGGCGAGTGCGATCGGCGTCACAATTTGAGGATGATTCTTGTAAAGTGTCCCGCCTGCTTTGAAAATACACCGGAGGGGTCCGACGCCCATCCCGCAGTTTGAGGGGGCAAGGCTTTGTTTTGGCGAGGGAAATATTTTCACATCGATATCTTCTTTTTACCGTCTCTCAAAGTTCTTTTAATTTTCAATCCCAACCACTGGCTTAGTTCTGTTGCTAACCACTCGATTTCTGATTCCTTTAGTCTCTGCTTCACTCCTAGTTGATATTTTTGGTTGCCCGCTTGAATAATTATCTGAGAAACTCTAGATAATTTCTGTTTCGTGCCGCGCCTAGTATATTCAATTTCTTCAATTTCCAACTTGCCAATGTCTTGTCTGGGAGCTGGCGGGGAATTATTCCATCTCAACCCCACCATATCGCTGCTATAGGATATTTGCTGTCTATCGATTCTGAGACGTACTTCCACAAATAGTGCAGCGATCAACTTTAATACTCCTGCCACAGCTAAGAAACTTCCTAATATCAGAAAAAGTAGCGGATTTATATCCCCGTTATAACCACTGATATATAATGTGACATTCGCAGCAATCACACCCGAAAGCATGGCAATTAAACCAAAACCGACTCCCTGCGGCGGAATTATAACTTCTATAAATTCCGAATTTTTGGTCAATTTAATATCGCTGCCTTGCCGCTGCACTGCTATAGGAGTTTTCTCTGTCGGGCGGGGATTTTTTAGCGATAGCCATGCTTCCCCAGCCGAGGATAACCTTTTGTTTAAACTAGGTTCTGTCATCCACTCCAGCCAATCGACTAAATTAGAATTGAGATGCGTTACCCGATCGGCAAATTGAATTCTCAAATCCTGATGCGGCAGTTCCGTGGGATGCAAACCCGTTACCAAATAAATTAAAGTTGCCCCTAAACCGTAGAGGTCAGAAGCCGGAACGGATCGCCCGCCAAATTGTTCCGGCGCCATATATCCATAAGTTCCGACTACTGTAATTGTGCCGCCAAATTTTGCCACTTGGTTCTGCACCGAACCAAAATCAACTAAATAAACTTGTCCGACACTGTGGCCGGATCTGCTGTGCAGTAAGATATTGCTTGGTTTAATGTCGCGGTGAATAACAGGCGGATCTTGCTCCTCGTGCAAATAAATCAAAATTTCTAACAGCGATTTAGCTAATTGTTTCACCTCGCTTTCGCTAAAAGTACGTCCCGATCGCAAATGCTCTTCCAAAGTTTTCCCCTCTACATAAGTCTGTACCAGGGCAAATCCTTTAGTGTCTGGTTCGTCAATTTCCAGGTAGTCGAGGTAGCGGGGAATTGCTGGGTAAGAAAGCGATTTTAAAGTTTCCGCTTCCCGTTCAAATAGTTTGAGGTCTTGCCATTCAAAATCGCCACCGAGGAATAGCTGTTTGATGACAACTAATTCTTGAGTTTGCAAGTCACGAGCTAGCAGCGTTTGGCGACCTGTTTGTTTTCCCAGTTGTCGCTGCACTTCGTAGCGTTCTGCTAATATGTGGCCAGTCATGTTTTTCCATCTGAATTTTAACTTGACATTAAACGCTCTTCTTTTATATCCCCGACTTCTCCAAGAAGTCTGGATCTGGGTATCATGATATTATTCTCAATTTGAGATTACAGTCCGCTTGCTTTTTGATACCACCGGGCAATAGAGTTGGTATTTGCCCCCATTGACAGTCCTGCAATTAGGGACGGTGCAGATGTGAAGATAATATCATACCTGAGACCCAACAAAGGATTCATCCAAAAGAAGATGATGCTTGTCGAGGTACAGAGTACGATACTAATTGCACTTAAAACCTGTCGATGAAGTTTGGGATTAGTTAGGGGGAAAAACCACCAGCGGGTCACAATTCCTACGATTATTCCGTTCCACAGCCCCAGCAGCAAGCCGAGAGAAACGCCCACGATTCCTCCGATAATTGTCCCCATACCTGGATAAATAAAGGTGCTGTAAATTGCTATAGAAGCTCCTACAGCTAGAGCTCCTGTCCCAGTGCTGCGCCAGATCGCATTCTTGAACAAGCTAAAAGTGTTCACCGTTTTTCCCTGTCTCAATGGCAGGGAATATTTATTTATTTCCTGCGGTTTTTCTAGAACTTCTTTGGCAATCTGGGCCTCCGTGGGACGGCGATCTAAACTGGGATGCGTCATCCACTTCAGCCAATTGGTAAAAGCGGGACTTAGTTGGGTGAATTGCTCGAATTCGATCTGCAAATCTTTCTGCGGCAAGTCGGCTGGATGCTGCTTGGTAATTAAGGCGATTAATGTTGCTCCCAAGCCGTACAAGTCGGAAGCGGGAACCGCCCTCCCGCCAAATTGTTCTGGCGGCATATAGCCGTAGGTTCCGACAACGGTGACCGTTTTTCCCTGTTGCGTGGCTAGGGTTTGAACTGCACCAAAATCGACTAGGTAAACTTCGCCGACGCTGTTTCCCGATCGATTTTTGAGTAAAATATTGCTGGGTTTAATGTCGCGGTGAATCACCGGGGGCTGCCGCTGGTGCAGGTAGGCGAGGATGTCTAATAATGCTGTTGCTAATTGTTTGAGTTCGCTTTCGCTGAAGGTGCGCCCATCTGAGAGATATTCTTGTAGGGATTTGGCTTCGATGTAAGTCTGAACTAGGGCGAATCCTTTGCGGTTGGGCGTGTCGATTTCAAAGGAGTCGAGATATCGGGGAATTGCGGGATGGGATAGGGATTTTAAGGTTTCGACTTCTCGCTCGAACAGTTTTAAGTCTTCCCAGTTAAAGTCGCTGCTGAATGAGAGGAGTTTGACTACTACTTGCTGTTGGGTTTTTAAGTCGCGGGCGAGTAAAGTTTGCCGTCCCGCTTGCTTGCCGAGCCGCCGATCGCACTGATAGCGATCGGCTAATATTTCTCCTGACAAATCGCCGATGTTTTGTCCGCTCATGTTTTCCTGCCCTAGAACCGATTAAGCCTAGTTTAGTTGACAAAAATGCCATAATCTGAAATCTTCTGGCCACGCCAAAAAACTTTTTCTGTCAAAGAACAACCGCCTTTAAAAGCTAGCGATCGCGCACAATAAAGAACCACGTAATTTAAGCTTGAATTTAACGTTGAATTTGCTTGTAAATTGACTGCAATACATCTAGCAGGGTCAAGACTTGCTGCCATTCGGGAGCATCGGGTTTGTAGCTTTTTGCGCGCTGATTTTTTAAACTCTGGTGCAAAAGGTTCAGCAGCGCGTCTGGAGGCTGCAAGGAGCTCTCCTCTTCATCTGTTGGGCTGTCGGCTGCATTTTCTTCTATGGTTTCTTTGATGCTTTGTGCCTTATCTGCCAGACCCAAAGCTCTGCCTGCCAGGTTTTCCGGCATTTTTGGTCGTTCCGACAAAGACTCGCCGGTCAGTTCTTCTAGCAGTTGACGGACTTGATCCACCCATTCGAGATCGTTTGCCGAAAAGTAATCGGATTTAAACGCTTGTCCGTGTCGTCTTTGCTGAATGCTTTGTAATTTCTGGATCAGGGGAAGAGACTTTAGAGTGATGTTTTCAGGGATTCTGGGGATATCTGCCAGCGCACTGCGAGCAATCTCTAACAATAGTTGGTAAACCTGATCTACCGACTCAATATCTCCCGATTGCGAATTCCAATTATCCATAACTGATGCTAGTAGTTTTCTATATCTAAGACTAGAACGTTGACTATCTGATGAAAGCAAGCTGCTTTTAGGAGCCGCCAACGTTATTAGGACTTACGCGGGCGGGGTCAAAAATCCGGTTTTTGAGCGGATGTTTTGTCAGCTAGCCCCAAAATTTTTTTCAGAAACTGGGTAATGCTGGCGCAAGTCCTAACTATTTTTTAAGCTCTCCTAAGGGTAGAAGTGCTTTGTTTGTGGTCGCTCTTGCGGGGAAACGCGGGCATATGGCGAAAGCAAGTTAGCGAGTTCCAGTCGGGTTATCTAACAATGATACCTGTTGGAGCTTATTTAAAATTGCCCCAACAGGATATTGATGTTAATCGGTCGGATGTCCGGGCGGGGCGCACCCCCGATCGCGATCGCCCCCAGCCTGGAACCCGGAGGCCGTCGATCGCAAATGCTCTCGGGGTCACTGCTATTTTTCTGTGAGATTCCACACGCCGTCCCAGTTTAGTACATCTGAAGGTCTGTGCTGAAATAACTTACAGCGATCGACGTGCAATTTAGCTGCCTTGTTTTTGGGGTCAACTTCCAAAACGGCGTTAAATTCGCGTTCGGCGTCTCTAAAGGATTGCTTGGCTTTTGGTTCTAAGGCTTTCTTAAACTCGCTCAGCAGTTTTTTAACCCGATCTAGTCCCAGATTTTCAAATTCCTCATCTAACATTTCTGCAACTGTCTCGGAGGCCCGACTTTTTATTTTCACCTGCAATAGCTGCCTGATCTCTGAAGGTTTCAGCCTCTTGATTTTGGGATTTGATGGCTCTAAGATGTCTGCTTCCAACAGTTTTTTGACATCCCCTTCTTGCAAGGATTGAATCTCGTCTGCTGATAGCGGCTTGATTTTTGCTTGCAGCAGCATTTTGGCTTCGTCTTCCGAGAGGTTTTTGATGCCTTCCAATTTCAGAAGTTGGATTTCTGTCTGCAACAGCACAATGAGTTTATCTGCTTCTGACAGGTTTTTCGGGTCGTATTCTGACAGCTTTTTCAGTTGATATAACAGCTTCTTGAGTTCGTGTTCCAACTGTTGCTCTAAATTGTAGGACAGTTTCTTAATCTCTGCCTCTGGCATTTCGGCGACATGATTTAAGATGTTTTTCACCTCACTTTCTGAGAGTCTTTGAGTGACTGGAGTTTTGTAATGTTCGCGCCCGTGGGTGTAATGTTCTATAACTTGTTGCTGTGTTTCGGTTAGTGACTTGCCCACTGGCGAGTATCCCTCGCGGATGCCCACGAGTTCGTAAACGATTACCGGTTCGCTTTTGCCTTTGACCGTAATGAAGTCGAGTTCTCGCACGTAGAGCCGATCGGTATAATCTCTGTAAGTATTGTCGCTGATGATCAAGTCGGTGCCGTACTGCTTGCTGGCGCCTTCTAAGCGAGAGGCGAGATTGACGCCGTCTCCGATCGAAGTCAATTCCATGCGTTTGCTACTACCGATGTTACCGCTGACAACTTCATCGGAATGCACGCCCATACCGATGCTGATCGGCAATTCCCCATTCGCCATACGCTCTTGATTGAACACGGCCAGTTTTTCCCGCATTTTCACCGCCGTTTGCATGGCGCACCAAGCATGATCCTCTAGGGGCGCTGGAGAGCCAAAAACTGCCATCAGAGCGTCACCGATGTATTTGTCGAGAGTCCCTCCGTACTCGAATACGACATCTACCATCACTTCAAAATATTTATTCAGCATCACTACCACTTCTTCGGCTTGCAATTTTTCCGTTAGTGTGGTATAGCTGCGAATGTCTGAGAACAGCACCGAAACGTTTTTGCGCTTGCCGCCCAATCCAGTATCTCCTGAAGCTAAAAGCGCTTCGGCTACTTCTGGGGTCATGTAACGGTACATCAAGTTTTTGATTTGCTTGGTGTTGCTAATATCTTCCATCACGACTAACGCGCCGTTGACCTTGCTGGGGTCGGTAGCGTCGGTCATTGAATTAATCGAGAGATTGATACTCTGCGATTTTTCTCCACAGGATAGCAAAACTTGATCGGGGTAATACTGCTGGCGGTCGTTATCGTCTTTTGGAGACAAAGACGCATCGAACCACTTGGCAAAATCGCCTTTTTCTAACTTAATTAACTCGCGCAAAGATTTACCTTCGGCTAATTCGGTATTGCTGACACCCAGTAATTGTTTGGCACTGGGATTGGTCGCTACTATATTGCCTTTTTTATCTGTAGAAATCACGCCGTTAGTCAGGGCGTGCAGCATATCTTTTTGTCTTTGTTCTTGCTGTTTGACTTCAGCAAAAAGTTTGGCGTTTTGTAGGGCGACTCCTGCTTGGATATTAAACGCCTTCATAAATTCCATGTCGTTGCGATTGAAACTCGCTTTCCACTGTTCGGGGGCGTGCGGCCAATCTTCCGGGTTGTAGGGGGGGTATTTTCCTTGTCGTTTTTTATTAATTAACTGGGTGACCCCAATCAATTTCTTGTCTGCATTAAAAACTGGCATACACAGCATACTGCAAGTACGGTAGTCAGTTTGTTGGTCGGTTTTTTTGGAAGTTTCGGCGCGGGGGTCATCGTACACGTCAAAGGGAATCAACAGCGGTTCGCCGGATTCGGCGACGATGCCTGCAAAACCTGCTGTTCTGGGTATGCGAAGTTCTTTCACGCTGTCGGCTGTCGGGATTTTCGTCCAGAGTTCGTCTTTATCTTCATCGATCAGCCACAGGGTGCTGCGATCGGCATTCATCAGTTCTTTTGCCTGATCCATCACCCTTTTTAGGGTATCTTCTAAGTCTAAACCGCTCTGAGAAAGAGCGTTGACGGCGTTCATCAACGCTGTCGCGGCCCGCTGTCTTTGAGTTGCTGCGTAGAAAGATTTAGAAGACTCTAGAATTAGGCGAATCGAAGGGGCAAATTCTCGAAAAACTTGTTCGTCTTCTTGAGTAAATCCTGCCTTGTCAATCTGTTCGTCTAAAATACCGTAATGTTCGTGGTTGGGCTTGAGTTTATTAATCAGTTGAACGACTGCTACTAACTCTCCTGTTTCTTCGTTGATCAGGGGCATCGCCAGCATTGTATAAGTGCGATATCCTGTTGTTTCGTCAGTTTTTTTTGCGTTAGTCGAGCGGGGGTCGTTATAAAAATCATAAGGAATGTTCACCACTTTTTTTTCCGTGGCTACTTCTCCCGCAATGCCCACATTGGCGGGAAATCGGAGTTCTAGACTTTTGCCATTTTCGTCTTTAGCGACGATCGCCCACAGCTCATTCTTTTCTTCGTCTAATAAAAATATCGTGCTGCGATCGGCATTTAGCAATTCCCCGGTTTTCAGGGTAATCGACTGCAACATTTCGTTAAGGATGACGTCGAATCCCTGGCTGTCAAGGATATTGTCGAGCATTCCCAGGGTTTGATTGACAACCTTAAGTTTCTCTTCTACTTCCTTAACTACTACTGTGAAACTTTGCTTATTTAGCGGTGCCAGAACACTGGAGAAGTTTGGTTGGTTTTTGACAACCAGTTGACTACTGTTAGAGGGAGGGTGAGAATGCTGTTCCTGATGATTTTTACCTACAACAGGGACATCTATCACTTTGTCCGAAGAGTAATTGGTAGGAGATGCAGATTTCATAGACCTTTACAGAATCTTAAGCGTAAGGGTTAGTCTCTAAGCTAGGAGAGCGGGCAAGTTCATTAAGGAGTCACAGGTCGCACAAAACTCAAGTATGTGTGAAACTATTTCCCAGTGTACAGAACTCCGGCCACAGAGCAAGGCCAATTCAGTTGGGATTGCTAGTGAACTGCTGGTGCGACGGTAATGCTGCTGTGACATTGCTGCACTCTTGTTAGAGAATGCCAATCCTGTTTAAATGGTTTATTAACTGATTTTGACATTATGCGTGCCTGGTTTAAGTAGGTTCGGCAGGTCTAAGAGCCGATCGCCCGCAGAAGAATGCGTACTGCGGGGAGGACTGCTGAAAGACGGATGGCATTGTGGGACTAGCTGCAATTGTGACACCACCAGTTGCCAGTGATGTGTGTCCTTCTCTACACAATTGTGGTTTTTAACTAGAATTGTTGTCAATTTTGCTGCTATAAGCTGTCATCCCGTAAATAAACTCACGGGGCTTTCAGCTTTTTTTTGTAAAACTTACGGTTGCTATTTTTAGTGTAACCTCCGGCTCCCAAAAACTCCGCCTTTTTGCCCCCCCGATCGGCTTGAGGGCTGTGTAAGGGTATGAGGGACTGAGTTTGACGCTGTTCGACCGTCGGTTTCGGTTGCAGCTTTTTTTCCCGTCTGGGACGCATAAACCGGGTTTTTTAACTTCCATACTTTTTTCAACCCTCCATAAAAATTTAAGAAAACCGATTTGGGAGACTCAAACGGCCAGCGTGGACTATTTTCGACTGACGCTGCACGAACCATTGTTGTGCCTTCAGGGTTTGGCCCACTGAGTTTGGCGCAATCCGGCGGCTTGAACGAGTAGGGATTCGGCGAAAGCGATGGCTTCTGTTGCTGAGCGACCGCTGGCGAGTTGGGCGAGTTCTTCGCGCCGCTGCTCGCTGTTGAGGGCTGCAACTCTGACTACTGTGCGTTCCACTGGTTCAAAGGAGGCTGCGGGTTCGCCGATACTTGGTTCTGCTTCGATCGTCTGTTTGTTGACGCGAAAATGAAAATCAGCCATCGCGGCGATCAGCGGTTGGTGGGTGACGCAGAGAACTTGGTGTTTGTCAGAGAGTTGGTAGAGTTTTTTGGCGATGGCGCCGGCGACTCTCCCGGAGACTCCAGCGTCGATTTCGTCAAAAATCAGCGTACCGGCGCTTTCTATTTGGGAAAAACAGGCTTTGATAGCCAGCAGAAAGCGGCTCATTTCTCCCCCGGAGGCGATCGCGCCCAGGGGTTGCAGCGGCTCGCCCGGGTTGGGGCTGAAACAAAAGGCGATTTGGTCGGCACCGGTGGCGGTTGGGGGAGTTGGCGAGATTTCGACTTGAAATTGCACTTTTTCCATTGCTAAAGGCTTAAGTTCTTCTACGAGGTGAGTTTCTAGTTTGAGGGCTGCTTCGCGCCGCAGGGTGCTGAGGTGGCTACAAGTGTCTTTTAATTGCTCTAAAGCGGTCTGATATGCGAGTTCTAAGGCTTCCATTGACTCGCCTCCTTCTAAAAGTTCGTTCAGTTCGTTTTGGATGCTTTGGTAGTAGGCGATCGCTTCTTTGAGCGGTCCGTATTTTCGGCAAATTTGTTTGAGTTCGCGAATCCGCTCTTCTACTTCTTCGAGTCTTTCGGGATCTGCTTCTAATTGTTCGCCGTAGCTGCTAATTTGCCTGCTGGCTTCTGTGGCTTGAGCTAAAGCATCGCTGACCATTTCTAGGATTGGTTGCAACTGCACATCGTAAACTGCCATGTCGCTTAAAATTACTTCGGCTTTGCTCAACAAGTCGGCGGCTGATGGGCTGTCGCCGTCGTTTTGGTACAGGGCTTGGTGAACTTGGTAACTCTGCTGCTGCAATTCAACGACGTGGCCGAGGCGGATTGATTCTTGTTCTAGCTGTGCGAGTTCGTCGGCGTCTTCGATGTGGGCTTCGCCGAGTTCTCGGACTTGGTATTCTAACAAATCGAGTCTTTGCAGCCGCTGCTGTTCCGACTGACGCCTGCGCTTGAGGGCTGTTTTGGCGTTGCTGGCACATAGCCACGCGGAGGCGATTGTCGATCGCGCATCAGCAAGTTTTTTGCCGCCGTACAAATCGAGCCATTCTCGCTGGAGGGTTTCTTGTCCGAGGTGGACGGTTTGGCCTTGGGCGGTAATTTCGACGAGCCGATCGCGCAGTTGATCCATTAACTGGCGGTTGACGAGAATTCCGTTCAAGCGCGATCGGCTGCGCAGAGTACCGCTAGATGCGTTAATTTCCCGGCTGCAAACGGCTAAATTTCCGTCTATGGGTTCGATTTCTTGCTCGCCCAGCCACCTTGCGGAAGCAGAATCCAATTCAAAGGTAGCTTCCAATATTGCCCGCGCTGCTCCGGTGCGAATCGATCGGCGATCGACTTTCCCGCCCAACACTGCATCGATCGCATCTAGGATAATCGATTTACCTGCGCCGGTTTCCCCTGTAAATACGTTCAAGCTCGGGCCAAACTCTAGATCCAGGCAGTCAATTAGAGCAAAGTTTTCAATTCTGAGGGATAGTAACATGGGGAATTGGGAATTGGGAATTGGGAATTGGGAATTGGGAATTGGGCATGGAGCCTAAAAGCATCGGACAATTTTAGATTTTAGATTGTAGATTTTAGATTGAGTGGTAATCTTAATCTAAAACCCCCTATGGGAAATCCCCCATCGGATGGGGCCTAAAAGCATCGGCCAAACATGGAATTGGCTGGCTCCTCCACTATCGGGCGCGTCCAATTTCCCGAGTTCTATTTTCATTTTCCTCGAGAATACTTTTGATTTTGCCATTCTCACGATCGAGTCTCAACCTCAATGCAAAATAAATTTCTGGTTCCCGTTGCTCTATTAAGCGTTGTCCTGATTGGAGCTTTTGGGTCGAAGCTGCACCAAGACAAGCAGGGAGTCTATGAATTAACCCTAGCCACGGGAAACAAGACAGGCAATTATTATCCTTTCGGACAAGCAATTGCTGAGGTAGTTATGCAACAAAATCCGCGCCTGCGGATTAAAGTTGTTGAGACTCAAGGCGCTGACGAAAATATGCGCCGGCTTCAGGCAAATGAGGCTCAGTTAGCTATTGTCCAGAACGATACGGTGGCAGTGCCCCAAGGGCGGGTAATTGCTTCTTTGTTTAAGGAAGTTTTTCATTTAATTGTTTCGGAACAGTCTGGAATTCAAAGCGTTTCTGATTTAAAAGGAAAACATATTGCGCTGATGGCTCAAGGCAGCGGTTCTTACAGTTCTTTTTGGTTGGTCAGCCAACATTACGGTTTGAAAGCAAGTGATTTTAAGTCTACTCCTGGCTCTTGGACTGAGGGTACTAAGTTGTTTGCTAGCGGCGAGGCGGATGCTATTTTTTGGGTGCTACCTCCGGGGAGCGATTTGGTTAGCCAGTTGCTGCAAAATACGCGGGCAAACTTGGTGCCCATCGACCAAGGAGCGGCGATGAAAATTAAGTTGCCTTATCTCGAAGCTAACTTGATTCCTAAGGGTACTTACAAGGCCGCTCCAGCAGTACCAGATACGGATTTGCCTACCGTTGGGGTGGAGGCTACTCTGTTGGTTCGTCAGGATGTCGCTCCGGAAATAGTTAAGGAAATTACGCGGATTTTGTTCGAGCACCGCCGCACTTTGGTGGCTGCTAATCGTTTGGCGACCATGATTAGTGAGCCGTCCGGAAGCGGTAGTTTTGCTCTACCAATACATGAGGGCGCTCAGGCTTATTACGATCGCGAAAAGCCGGATTTTTTAGCAGAAAATTCCGATGTTATCGGTTTGTGTTTTTCGTTTGTTACTCTTTTTGTTTCTTGGCTTTGGCAGTTGCGAGCGCGCTTTTTGCAGAAACAAAAAAAACGAGCTGACAAGTTTAATTTGATTATTCTAAATTTGATTCAAAGAATCCGCCAAGCCGGAAGTTTTGACGAAATAGATCGGTTGCAAGAAGAGTTATTTGATATTTTTAAGCAAGTTATTGGGGATTTGGATCGAGATAGAATTGATTCGGATTCTTTTCATTCTTTTACTTTTACTTGGGAAACAGCTCTAAAGATTGCGGCTGAGCGAGAAAAAGCATTGCGGAATTTGTCGCTGGTTTCCCACGATTTAAAAGCTGATTTGACTGCTGTAAAAAAGATGGAAAACTAATTTATAGCCTTTCTCTGTAACATGAGGTACCCGACGTGCATAGGGCATCGGGCATCGGGCATAGGGCATAGGGCATAGGGCATCGGGCATCGGGCATCGGGCATCGGGCATCGGGCATACCTCACGACGATTGAGAACCGCTATATTAGCAATTATTAGTTATTGGTTATTGGTTATTAGTTCATTCCTGAACCCAAAAAGTTGTTTCACACTACTTATAGCGGTAAGGTGCGCAGTGGGCACCCTACTTAATTTATAAGAGGAGTTATCAGTCATTAGTCATTAGTCATTAGTCATTAGTCAACAGCCAACAGCCAACAGTCAACAGTCAACAATCCCCATTTTTTATTCCCTAAAATTCAAGTGTTTTCTAGCAGCAACCGTTACCATTCTCCCGCGATTTGTCCGCTGCAAAAATCCGATTTGCATTAAATAAGGTTCGTAGACATCCTCAATGGTTTGAGTGTCTTCTCCTGTAGAAGCTGCGAGGGTTTCTAAGCCCACTGGACCGCCGTTGAAGTTCTCAATCATTGCTGTCAAAATCCGCCGATCAGTCCAATCTAAACCTAGCGGATCTACGTTGAATAATTCCAGGGCGAGTGAGGCAACTTCGGCATCAATTGGCTTTAAATTTTTGACTTCGCTGTAGTCTCTAACTCGCCGCAGCAAGCGGTTAGCGATGCGGGGGGTGCCGCGAGCTCGGCGGGCAATTTCTGTGGCTCCTTCTGGGGTGATTTGAGTGTCGAGAACTTGGGCGGTTCTTTGGACAATTAGACTGAGTTCGTCTATTTCGTAGTAGCGTAATCTTTGGATCAAGCCGAAGCGATCGCGCAATGGAGATGTCAGCGACCCAACTTTTGTGGTTGCTCCTACTAAGGTAAAGGGTTTCAGGGGAATACTGCGGATTTTGGCGCTTTTGCCTTGACCGATGGTAATATCTAAGCGGCAGTCTTCCATCGCCGGATAGAGGATTTCTTCTGTAACCTTAGATAAACGGTGAATTTCGTCGATAAACAGCACGTCGCCTGCTTTGAGGTTGATCAGCAATCCGACAATATCTCGCGGTTTTTCTAAAGCCGGGGCTGTGGTGATTTTGCATTCAACTTCCATTTCTGCTGCTAAAATTAGCGACATTGTGGTTTTTCCCAACCCTGGCGGCCCGTAGAGTAACAAATGATCCATCGGTTCGCCGCGAGATTTGGCCGCTGCAATTGCGATCGCCAAAACTTCTCTCAAGTCTTTTTGCCCGATGTATTCAGCTAACCGCTGGGGCCGGATTTTGTCGTCTTGTTTGCTGTTGATTTCCTCGGGTAGTTCTTGCGATTCTAGCAAAGATTCCGCCTGGGGTTTGGCGGCTTTTTTGCGACGGGCTGGGGCTAGGTCTGGCGGTAGGTTTGGGTCAGGGGGCTGTTGTTTGGAGGAGATTATAGCCATATTTATCTGCGATCGGGCAGCGGGAATTGTTTACAATTGTTAGCAGAATCTTTACAATTATTGAGTTTGTGATGAGTATTCCATCTTCTTTATTAGCATCGGAAAGCATAACTTTTGAGGGGGCGATCGAGCTGACTCAATCTTTACTGTCGTTGATTGAGGCCGATCAAGTTTCAGAGACCGACATCGAGCAAGCTGTTAGATCTCTGGTGAAAACACAGAACGGTGCTAGGGGTTTTTTTGTCACCTATCTAACGGACGATCTACCGGAGGCAGATCGCCCGTCACCCGGAGTAGTCGAGGCGCTGCGATCGGCTCCTGAGATCGTAGCAGAACTGCTGGTGAAAAATTTGGCAATGTCGGCGGCAATGGTCGTGTATCATTCGCGCCATCAAAGCGAGGAAAAGGCGGCCGGTTCTGCTAGAGTGCAGAAGCGATCGCGCAATTTAATTCAAATCCTGCAAATGCCCGCCTGTCAAACTCTAGCGTCGCAAATGCTAGAAAGTTTGCAGAATGCCAAGGGCGAGTACGAGGAATTTTTCCAGCGGTGGGGCTACGACAACGAGCAAAAACTAGCGATCGGTTCGGCAGTGCGATCGGCGATCGGCTAAAATAACATACTTCGCCAGGGTTGCATATGCTTGATCAAAGCGACGGGGCTGTGGAATAATTGCGGTTTAGCAAAAGCTGCACAATTGTAGCTTGAGTTGATTTAGGTGTGAAGCTAGTGAACGAGGGCGAAAAAATTGCAGAGAACGGTGAAAGGAGTTGCCCAAAAGGCCCGAAGGGTGGGTGGCAGGCTGCCCGCAATTCGCCAGCGGTGGGCGAAGCTGAATCTGCTGGCAACATTGGTGCGCCGGGACTTGGAAGCTCAATACAAAGGCTCGATTCTAGGCAACTTGTGGCCGCTGCTGAATCAGCTATCGCAATTAGTGATTTACACTTATGTATTTTCGATCGTCCTCAAGGTAAAGCTCAGCCTTGCAGGCTTCCCGGAAAACAGCGACATTACCTTTGGAGTCTGGCTGTTTGCAGGTTTGCTGCCTTGGAGTGCCTTCACAAGCGGTTTGATCAAGTCGGGAGTATCGGTGGTGGGGCAGCCGAATTTAGTGAAAAAAGTGGTATTTCCCCTCGGTTTGCTGCCGCTAGTGCCGATTTTTACAGCTTTTATTGAAAGTTCTCTGGGTTTAGCAGCTTTGATTGTCATAGTAGCAGTGTCCTCGCAAAAGCTCAACGCTACTTTATGCTTGCTGCCACTGGTTTGGGTTCCTCAGTTGCTGCTGACAGCCGGTTTGGGATATTTGACAGCGGGCTTGACGGTGTTTTTGCGAGACATTCCTCAGACATTAGGTGTTATTCTAAATTTTTGGTTTTATTTGACGCCGATCGTCTACCCAGCATCAGTAATCCCCCAAGAGTGGCGAGCGTGGATATTTTGGCTGAATCCAATGGCCGCCATCTCGGAGGTTTATCGAGACCTCATACTGCTTGGAGAAGTTAAGCACTGGGGCGAATGGGGTGTCGCCACACTGATTTCTGCTGCTATATTTTGTGGAGGCTTGGCGGTTTACCGGCGTTTGCGTCCCGCTTTTGCTGACGTGCTGTAAATTTGTTTGAGAGCGAAAATCCATCTAAAATCTCAAATCGAGCGTCCTGTAAATTTGTTTTATATCTACAGTCCATCTAAAATCTCAAATCTCAAATCGATTGTGCTGTAAATATGTTTGAGATTTCAAGTCAATCTAAAATCTAAAATCTCAAATCTAAAATCGATTGACTGCCGCCCATGACAGAAAATGTAATTTCACTCAAAAATGTTTCCAAATGCTTTAAGCGGTACGATCGTCCAGGAGACCGCTTAAAGGAAATTCTTTACCCCAGCAAAAAACTCGCTGACGAATTTTGGGCCCTGCACGATATCAATCTGGAAATTCCTCAAGGACAAACTCTGGGAATCGTCGGTCGCAACGGTTCAGGAAAAAGCACTCTCCTGCAAATAATTGTGGGGACACTCACACCTACCGCAGGAAGCGTGCATGTTAAAGGGCGAGTCTCCGCTTTGTTAGAACTCGGAAGCGGGTTTAACCCTGAATTTACCGGGCGGCAAAATGTGTTTTTTAACGCTCAGTTACTGGGATTCAATCAAAAAGAAACTGAAGAAAAGTTTGACGATATAGCTGCTTTTGCTGATATTGGAGATTTCATCGAACAGCCAGTCAAGACTTATTCTAGCGGTATGTTTGTCAGGCTAGCTTTTGCCGTTGCCACTAGCGTCGAGCCGGATATTTTAGTGGTTGACGAAGCCCTTTCCGTGGGCGACGAAGCTTTTCAACGGAAGTGTTTTGCCCGCTTGCAAAGCATTCAGGAAGGTGGCGGAACGATTTTATTTGTTTCTCACGCTGCTACTTCTGTGGTGCAGCTTTGTACGTCGGCGATTTTAATGGATAGCGGTGAATTGCTGCTTGCTCACACCCCAAAGGTGGTAATTTCTAAGTATCAAAAGCTGATTTATGCCGAGCCGGATAAGGTTCTGGGGTTGAAGTCAGATATTCGAGCTCTGAACCAACTGACAAAACAGGAAAGTCAAAACCTCCTTCAGGATGCTAATTTAGAAACCACAAAGACCGAAGTTAAACCCGAGCAACATCTCTCCAAACCCAAGGAATATTACGACGAATTTTACGATCCGGGGATGATGCCGTCGAATACGGTAAGGTATCCCTCTCGCGGAGCGGAAATTATTAACCCCCACATCGAGACTCTGAGCGGAAATGTGGTAAACCACTTGATCGGTCGTCAAGATTATATTTACACTTACTCTGTCACTTTCTCGCGGTCAACTTCCAAAGTTAGGTTTGGAATGTTGATTAAAACCATTAGCGGTTTTGAGTTGGCGGGTGCTTCTTTGAAGGCTTCTACTCAGTCAGTTAGGTATGTGGAAGCAGGAACGACAATTGTAGTGAAGTTTCAGTTTAAATGTTTGCTGAATCCCGGGGTGTATTTTCTTAATGCCGGGGTTGTGGGGGCGGTAGATGGAGATTTAACTTATCTGGATCGCTGCGTTGATGTGGCGATGTTTAGAGTTCAGTCTTGTACTGAGTCATGCGGTAACGGCATCGTTGACTTGCTGATACAACCGTGTTTAACTGTTGTTAATCCTGATTCTATGGTGAAAGAGCCCTCAACCGAGGTTATCTAAAATTCTGTGAGAACAATGAGCGTTATCAATTTAGATTTACTCGAAAATCCGGTAATCAAAGCATTTATTCGAGAGCAAGCTAAGTTTCCCGCAGATTTTAAGCTGAATATCTGCGAAGACGATGAAATGTATTTGTTTGCCCTCAGCAACGTCAAAGACGATCGCGAGCGGGCTTTGGTGCGCTATTATGCGATCGGGCGCCGCATCCTGGATACCGTTAAACAAGTTGTAACCTGGCATTTTGGCAGTTTTGAAAATGTACCGTCTTTTCTAGATTTTGCCTGCGGTTACGGTCGATTTACGCGGTTTTTGATTCAGGAAATGCCGCCGGAACGAATTTGGGTGTCTGATATTTATGCTAACGCGGTCAAATTTCAAACTGAATACTTGGGCGTCAACGGTATTGTTTCGACGGGAAAACCAGAAAATTATTTAATTGACCGAAAGTTTGACTGCATCCTGGCTAATTCTTTTTTCAGCCATATGCCGGAAAGAACTTTTACGAGTTGGCTGCAAAACTTGTACAATTTGTTGACTCCTAACGGCATTTTGATGTTCAGCGTTCACGACGAGTGTTTGCGGGCTCCTAATGTAGAAATGCCGGCCAAGGGTATTTTGTTTAGTCCCCACAGCGAAAGTCAGTCTTTAGATCGGGAGGAATACGGCACAACCTATGTAAATGAGAAGTTTGTGAGAGAAATTCTCCAGGAAATTAGCGGAGGCAAAGCTTTTGTTCACCGCATCAAAAAAGGGATCTGCAGGTTTCAGGATTTGTATGTTGTCACACAGGAGCTAGTTAGAGATTTTTCTCAGTTGAAATTCACTCATCACCCGGAAGGATATATTGATGTTGCTGCTTTCACGAATAAGGAGAATTTGTATCTGGAAGGATGGGTGGCTGATGTGAATTTAGACGGTCGAATTGAGGAGCTGCAAGTGCTGGTAAACGGCGAGCTTGTGCAGAGGTGCGAGCCTTTTTACGATCGCCCGGATGTGGCTGGACATTTTCAAAATGATGGGGCTTTGCAGTCGGGTTGGAACTGTTATTTACCGAAAAATACTGTGGAACCGCAGGATGTGTTAACAGTCAAAGCAATCAATAACTACGGTGGGGAATGGACTATTGAAACTTGCACTGTTGAAGCGCTGGTGAGCCAAAGGAAATCGCGGTCTTTGTTGGGAGAGACTAAGACAAAACTAAAATTCATCGAGACTCAGTTAGCTTCGGCTAAGATAGAATTGGAGCAAAGCCAAAGTAAGTTAATGATTACTCAAACGAAGTTGGAAGAATCTCAAACGAAGTTGGAAGAATCTCAAGCTCAATTAGTTTTAGCTCAAACGCAGTTGGATCAAACTCAAAATCAGTTAGTATCTGTCCAAACGCAGGCGGATCAAACTCAAAATCAGCTAATTAATGTCAAAAAAGAACTAGAGCAAGCGCAGAATCGAGTTTTGGCAATGAAAACCAGCAAGTTCTGGAAGCTCAGAAGCGCGTGGTTTCAAGTCAGGCGGTCCCTCGGCTTAGCCGGAGACTAGCGATCGAGTAAAATTGGTGTGGGAATTAGGGCGAGGGAGAGAAATAGTGATTACAAATGACACCAAACCGTCGGTTTTTATTGTTACCGGAATGCACCGTTCCGGTACGTCTTTAACAGCATCTTTGTTTCAGGAAGCCGGTGTTGATATTGGCAAAAAGTTGGTAGGCCCCGCCGACGGAAATGTGAAAGGTCATTTCGAGAATGTTGATTTTGTGGAGTTTCACAAAAGTGTTTTGCGATCGCAGGGTATTGATGAACTCGGCTGTACCTTTGAAAAAACGATTCCGGTAGCAGCAGAATACGTAGAAATAGCCAAAAAATTAATTGCCGAAAATCAACAAACAAACAAATACTGGGGTTGGAAAGACCCGCGAACAGCCCTTTTTTGGGATTTTTGGCTGAGTTTGCTCCCAGAAGCTAATTTTATCTGTGTTTATAGATCGCCCTGGGAAGTAGTCGATTCCCTTTACCGCCGGGGAACAGATGTCACCTTGCTGCAAAATCCCGAAATGGCAGTAAAAATGTGGATTCACTACAATCAAAAAGTTTTAGAACTTTACGAACGTTTTCCCGATCGCTGTCTCCTATCAAACGTTTACCCGATCGGCAACACTCCTGAACTTTTTATCGAGCGAGTCAACCAAAAATTTAATGTTAACTTAGGTGCAATACCGAGCGACAATTTTGAAAAATCTCTATTAGTCAATGATATCGAAAAAAGTCACAGACCCAGCCTGATCGAACAATATTTTCCCCAAGCTTTAGAAATTTATCAAATTTTGGAAACCCAAGCCCGTGATTTGAGCAGCGACATGAGTTTATCCCAAGATAAAATCATTAGTTTGCCTACATCTTCTGTTGGGCAATTTCAAGACTGGCTAACAATTCGGCTGCTGGAAAAACAGCAGAAAACTAGCAAATCTGAAGTCAAACAGTGGCAAGAACAATTTCAACAAGCTCAGACAAAAGTTTTGGGATTAGAAACAGAATTAGGGCAAACTCAGGTACAGTTGTCAGGCAAAGAATCGCAATTTCAGGAAGCTTTGGCAAAACTCTTGGCATTAGAAACAGAGTTAGGGCAAACTCAAGTACAGTTTGTCGGCAAAGAATCGCAATTTCAAGAAGCTTTAGCAAAAGTGTTGGCATTAGAAGCGGAGTTAGGGCAAACTCAAGTACAGTTAGCCGGCAAAGAATCGCAATTTCAAGAAGCTTTGGCAAAACTCCTAGAGTTGGAAGCTCAATTAGGAGAAACTCAGGTACAGTTGGCTGGCAAAGAGTCTAACTTTAAAATAGCTTTAGAAAAAGTGTTAAATTTGGAATTACAATTAGGAGAAAAAGAATTAGAATTAAAGAAAAAATCGGCGAAGTACCTACTACTAGAAACAGAAAAAAAACAAGTCAACGAAAACTTAAGAAAAACCGCCATAAATTTAGAGCAATCGCGCCAGGAAAATGAAAATCTCCGCGCAGAAATAACCAAAGTAAAATCTTCTGCATTGTGGAGAATTAGTCAAAGTATTTTAGATTTAAAACGCCGACTGCGCGAATTACTCCCGAGATTTATTTTTTCCATCGACGGTCCCAACAACCTGCATATCTACGATTCTGATTTAGTAATTACTGGCTGGGCTTTTCACAGTCAATTCAGTATTAAATCTGTGCGAGCTCAAATTGAAGGCAAAAAATTTATAGGTGTTTGTGGGATAGAAAGAAGCGATGTAGCCCAAGCTCACTCTAATATTGTGGCTGCTAAAAATTCTGGTTTTAAGATTGAATTAACAGCGCCACCGGGACGGCACGAAGTGCTGCTTGAAGTGCAAGATACTAAGGGTAAATGGCATCTTTTGGCAGTTTATCCGCTGTTAGTTTCAACAATTCAAGCATCCTTCGATACGCCGACAGTTTGGGAACAGCGGCCTGGTCAGGCTTTGTTTGGTGGTTGGTGCTGTCACCACGATCGCAAAATTGCTAAATTAACCTTTGTGTGTGGCGATATTTCTGTAGAATGCGCCTACGGTTTGCGACGAAAAGATGTCGGTGAAGTGTTTCCCGATTGGGTTAACAGTTCCGAAAGCGGATTTGAAGCCCTTGTCGATTTGCAAGTGGGAGAATGGCAGGTTTCTCTAGAAGCGGAGTTAGAAACGGGGGAAATTTTATCGTTTCAAGCCCCCACAATATTGACCGTTCAACCTTATGATATCTGGCGGCGAAGTGCGGATAAATTTGAAGAGTTATCGAGTTTTATACAGGCAATTCGGCAGCGCGCGAGGGAAAGAAAACAGCGTCTCGGTAGAATTGTACCGATGCCTTGGGAAATAGTTCCAGTGGTTCGTCAGTTGGCGAAGATTTACCGCCAACAAAAACAGTTTATTGCCCCTGGAGAATTGCTACCACCGCCGGGTTTTGTTGTGCCGCAGCCCCTTGATAGGTATGAGGCTTGGCTTCTGGTGAATCAGTGGAACGAGCGAGCGCGCAATTACTTGATTTTTCGTTTAGCATCTTGTCAGGAACCACTACCAAAAATTTCGGTCGTGATGCCAGTTTACAACCCGCAAGTAGAGTTTTTGTCAAGTGCGATCGAGAGCGTAATCAATCAAGTTTATCCCAACTGGGAACTCTGCATTGCCGACGATTGCAGCACCGATTTCACTATTGCTGAAACTTTGAAAAACTGGGCTCAAAAGGACGATCGCATCCGCATCACATTTCGTACAGAAAACGGCAACATCAGCGCAGCAACTAACAGCGCCGCCGCCCTCGCAACAGGTGACATCATCCTGTTTTTAGACAACGACGACGAACTAACTCCCGATGCCCTAGGGGAAGTCGCCCTATATTTTGCAGGGCATCCAGCCACCGATTTTGTCTACTCAGACGACGACAAAATCGACACCAAAGGTCGCCGCTTCGCCCCGCAATTCAAACCACAATGGTCGCCGGAACTGCTGCTTTCCTATATGTATCTAGGTCATTTGTGCGCCGTTAGAAGACACATTTTTGAACAAATAGGCGGTTTGCGAATCGGTTTGGAAGGCTCCCAAGATTACGATTTTGCCTTGAGAGCAACCGAAATTTCTCGCCACGTCGCCCACCTGCCGCTAGTGCTGTATCACTGGCGAACAGCACCCGGTTCTACAGCCGTATCTGGGGCTGCGAAACCCGCTAGTTTTGCCGCAGGTCAAAAAGCCATTCAAGACGCACTAAACCGCCGAAAAATTAACGGCAATGTCGCTCAGCACGCATGGGCGATTAAAGAAAATTTGGGCATATTTGCCCAAGATTTTTCGGATAATGGCCCCTCAGTAACGCTAATTATTCCTACTAAAAACCAGCTTAAATTGCTGAAAGCCTGTTTAGATTCTCTAGAAACTACAACCTACAAAAATTATCAAGTTGCCATCATCGACAACGAAAGCGACGACCCAAAAACTCTGGAATATTTAAACCAATTAAAGTGCCAAGTTTTGCGGATAAAAAATCCGGGAGCCAAGTTTAGTTTTGCAGCAATTAACAACCGCGCTGCGGAACAAGTTGACAGCGAATATGTGTTGTTTTTGAACAACGATACTGAAGTAATTAACCCCCGCTGGCTGAGTCAAATGGTGGGATACGTTCAAATTCCCGCTGTGGGTGCAGTCGGCGCCAGGCTTTTATATCCCGACGGGCGAATTCAGCACGCGGGCGTAATTCACGGGCTGCATCACGGTTTGGCGGGTCACGCTTTTAAGCTGATGAACGGCGAAAATCGAGGCTATCTTTCTCAGGCGATGGTCACGCGAAATTACTCTGCGGTAACAGCGGCTTGCATGATTACTCCGCGTCAATTGTTCTTAGAATTAGGCGGTTTTGATGAGGAGAATTTTGCCGTTGCTTACAATGATGCAGATTACGGATACCGGCTGTTAGAACGGGGTTATCGGTGCGTATATTGTCCCGATGCGGAATTGTTGCACAAAGAGGGAACTTCTAGGGGTTTTACCGACAATCCTCTAGAAGTGGCGGCTTTTAGGCGCAAGTATGCGGGGAAAAATGACAGTTTTTACAGTCCTCACTTGTCTTTAGAAGATGAGTATTTTCATATTCAACCTCGACGGGTTTTCATGAAGGAAGAAGGAACTCCGGCAACGAGCAATGTACGGGATGTAACGGATGTAACAGATAGATGGAAGAAGGTAGAAGGAATAGGGGAGAAGCAAGAACTAAAAATTGGTGATTTTGACTCTTTGATATCAGCAAATAATTTGGTAAATCCTATCAAAGTTTTGATGTGCAGCAATTCACTGGATTTTACGGGGGCACCACTGCATCAGTACGAAATCGCGGTGAAATTGGCGGCTGAAGGTGTGATTGAGCCGATCGTACTTTGCGTCTCCGATGGGCCCCTGCGTCAAACTTACGAGCAGCAGGGAATTGAGGTAATTATTCACGACAACCCTCTCGAACATATCTACCAGCGCGATGCTTATGATGAAGCTATCGATAGTTTTAGTAAGAAAATTGAAAGTTTAAAAGTAGATGCAATTTATGCCAATACTTTAGAAAACTTTTTTGTAGTTGATGCGGCGTGGAAAATCGGAATCCCGGCGGTGTGGAACGTGCACGAAAGCGAACCTTGGCAAACTTATTTTAACAGGTTTGGTTCGGAGATTGCGGCGAGAGCTTTAGAGTGTTTTCGCTTTCCTTACAAAGTGATTTTTGTGGCGGATGCAACGCGGGATAGGTACTTGCCTCTCAACAGCCACTACAATTTTACAGTGATTCACAACGGATTAGATTTGAGCAAACTGGAAAATTCGGAGAATTCTGAATTGGCTAGAAAAAGTTTAGGTGTTGCAGCGGAAGACGTGGTAATTTTGCTGCTGGGAACGGTATGCGAACGCAAAGGCCAGCAGGATTTAGTTAAAGCACTTTCGCTTTTGCCTGAAAAATGGCACAATAAAATTAGGTGTTTTATTGTGGGCGATCGCCCCAGTATTTACAGCAATAAATTAGCCGATTTGGTGGGGCAGTTGCCGCAAAATTTGCGGCAAAGGGTGACAGTAGTTCCGGAAACTGGGGAGACGGTAAAATATTACAAAGCGGCTGATATTTTTGTTTGTACTTCTCGCGTAGAAAGTTTTCCGAGAGTGATTTTGGAGGCGATGGCTTGCGATTTGCCAATTGTTACATCGCCGGTTTTTGGGATTAAAGAACAAGTGAGACCGGGAATTAATGGTTTATTTTACACACCCGGTCGCCCGGAGGAATTAGTTGCAGCTTTGATTAGTTTATTGGAGGATAAATACTTGCGGCAGCAGTTAGCAGAAAATGCTAAATATGTGTTAGATTCATTGAATACTTTTGCAGAAATGACTCAAGCTTATGGTCAAATTTTTAGAGAAGCTTATTTTACTACTAAAAAGTAATCCTTCAAGATTCAATGGTAAAAAAGTATGGCGTAAAATTTCGAGGATCGGGGAAGAGAACACCTCAAATGAATTAACAGCTAAAAATTACTGGGAGACTAACCCAACAGCCGCCATTGGGAAGCAGGGTTACTGGTTGTCTAATCCAATTATCGAAAAAGCTATAAACCATCGGCTGTCAGGTGGTAACACTCAAGGTTACTGGCTAACCTGGTTAGTAAATCAATTTTTCAAAAAGCGACGGTTCGATAATCTTTTGTCTATTGGTTGCGGAGTCGGAAATCACGAGATTCTGATGGCTAAATTAGGATTAGCTAATCAAATTGATGCCTTTGACTTTTCCGAAAGTTCTTTAGAAATTGCTAGAAAAGATGCGGCAGCAGCGGGAGTAGAGATTAACTTTTATCAAGATGATTTTAATTTGTTTACGATTGATGAGAATAAAAAATACGATCTAGTTTTTTGCTCGGGTTCGCTGCATCACGTCAGAGAACTAGAACGATGTTTATCAAGGGTTCAGAAATGTTTAAAACCCGATGGATATTTTATTGTAAATGAATACATAGGAGATTGCTACAATATATACAATCAAAATCAAGTGGATTTGATTAATCGCATTTACAAATGTTTTCACTCCACGCTAAGATCGGGAACAACTGAAATATTTGCTAGTCCAAGTATTGAGAAAGTATTGGCGAGAGACCCTTCAGAAGCAGTCCGGTCAAAGCTGATACTTCCGTTTTTAGAATTCTACTTTGATGTGGAAGTCTTGAATCTAGCCGGTGGGGGGTTACTTCACGAACTTTACCCTTATTTAGCTCACGATCAACTTTCAGACGGAGAACCAAAGAGTGAAACGATAGTCAAGTTATTGCTGGAGATTGAACAAATCTTAATGGCTGTGCCGGGAGGACTATCAAGCGATTTTTGTTTGTGTATTCTCAGACATAAAAAACCAAAAACCGAGGATAAATCTTTGCGCCAGCGGTTAGCTAAAAATGCTAAAAATGTGTTAAATTCATTGAATACTTTTGCAGAAATGACTCAAACTTACGGTCAATTTTTTAGAGGCGCTTATATTATTAAAAAGTAAGCGTTCAAGATTCAAGGGTGAAAAAGTATGGATTCAAATTATGAGCGTATGGAAGATAACATCTCCGAGCAATTTACAGCTAAAAATTATTGGGAGACTAACCCAACAGCCGCAATTGGGAAGCAAGGTTACTGGTTGTCTAATCCAATTATTGAAGCAGCTATAAACGAGCGGCTGTCAGGTGGTAAGGGGAATGGTTATTGGTTAAGCTGGTTAGTAAATAAATTCTTCAAAAAGCGACGGTTCGATCGTCTTTTGTCTATTGGTTGCGGAGTCGGAAATCACGAGATTCTGATGGCTAAATTAGGATTAGCTAATCAAATTGATGCCTTTGACTTTTCCGAAAGTTCTTTAGAAATTGCTAGAAAAGATGCGGCAGCAGCGGGAGTAGAGATTAATTTTTATCAAGATGATTTTAATTTGTTTACGATTGATGAGAACAAAAAATACGATCTAGTTTTTTGCTCGGGTTCGCTGCATCACGTCAGAGAACTAGAACGATGTTTATCAAGGGTTCGGAAATGTTTAAAACCCGATGGATATTTTATTGTCAATGAATATATTGGAGATTGCTACAATATATACAATCAAAATCAAGTGGATTTGATTAATCGCATTTACAAATGTTTTCACTACACGCTAAGATCGGGAACAACTGAAATATTTGCTAGTCCAAGTATTGAGAAAGTATTCGCGAAAGACCCTTCAGAAGCAGTCCGGTCAAAGCTGATACTTCCGTTTTTAGAATTCTATTTTGATGTGGAAGTCTTGAATCCAGCCGGTGGAGGTTTGTTGCACGAAATCTACCCTTTGTTAGATCACTATCAACTTTCAGACGGAGAACCAAAGAGTGAAACGATAGTCAAGTTATTGCTGGAGATTGAACAAATCTTAATGGCTGTGCCGGGAGGACTATCAAGCGATTTTTGTTTGTGTATTCTGAGACATAAAAAACCAAAAACAATGGAAATAATACAGCCTAAAATAGACTATGAAGAAGCTTGGGATAGCTACGCCCAAGAATGGAAAGCCAATAATCCTGAACTCGCTTATTTGGGCGATGAATGGATAGGGAAAGGTGCTGGTGCGGCTAACTCGCTATCAGAATATGAATCCTTGATAGAACAGGAATTTATTGCACCCTACATCAAAAAAGAACATACGGTTTTAGAAATTGGTATCGGTGGCGGAAAAACAGGTTCGCTGTTGCTGAAATATTGCGATCGACTAATTTGTGCCGACATTTCCAGTCAAATGCTGCAAGCCACCCGATCGCGCTTGGGGAGCGATCGCGTTTCTTACGTCAAACTTGACGGTTTAAAATTAAACGGCATCACCCCGTCCTCAGCGGATGCGTGCTTTTGTTACGATACAATGGTACACGTAGAGCCGGTAGACATATTCAACTACCTAACTCAAATTCCCAAACTGCTGCGGGGCGATCGAATTTGCGTCTTTCACCACGGGAATATTCTCAGCGAATTAGGTTGGCAAAAATTCACTAGCGAGTGGGACAAAAACCTGCTGGGACGCAGAGACGGCACTGCATTTTCAGTTATGACTGATACACTTATGGAAAAATTTCTCACTCATTTAAACTATGAAATTATCCTGAAAAATACATCTTCAGTACCGCGAGATTGCGTCTGGATATGCAAAGCACCAACCCCTGATGAATAAAACCAAAGCTTTTTAGCCGCCTCTAAATATTTGATTCCCACTAACAACAGTCAACAGTCAACAGACAACAGTCAACAGACAACAGACAACAGTCAATGAAAGCATTATTTCTTCATCCCAACTTCCCCGCCCAATACCGCCACATTATCACGGCTTTAGGCGCAGATCCCAAAAATCAAATTGTTTTTGGCACTAAAAACGAGCGTCCCGAATGGAACATTCCCGGCGTTCGCAAAGCAGCATTTACACCCAGCCGCGAACCCCACCCGCAGACTCACCAATACGTCCGCCCTTTAGAAAGTGCCGTCATCTACGGACAAGCGGTATTTAGAATGGCTGAACAACTCAAAGCAGATGGTTTTGTACCCGATATTATCTGCGGACATTCTGGTTGGGGGCCGACATTGTTTGTCAAAGAAGCCTTTCCAAATACGCCGCTTTTGTGTTATTTCGAGTGGTTTTATCACTCGATAGGTTCCGACGCAGATTTTGACCCAGCGGAACCTTTAACAGTGGACGATATGGCGAGAATTAGAATTAAAAATGCGCCGATTCTGATCGATTTATATTCTTGCGATTGGGGTGTGTCACCCACTTATTGGCAACGCTCGCAATTTCCGCTAGAATTACAGCAAAAATTATCTACGCTCCACGACGGCGTAGATACCGATTACTTCAAACCACACCCCGGTGCTAAACTGGTTTTGCCTAACTTAGACTTGTCTGGCGTTGATGAAATTGTCACCTACGTATCGCGGGGAATGGAACCTTACCGGGGTTTTCCAGAGTTTATTGAGTCGATCGCCTATGTGCAAGAACGCCGCCCCAACTGTCACGTGGTAATCGTTGGTTCAGACAGAGTTTGTTATGGGCGTTCTTTACCCAATGGCGAATCTTACAAAGATCATATGCTCAAAAAAGTGCCGTTAGATTTGTCGCGAGTTCACTTTGTCGGGCCACTACCTTACGGACTGTATTTAAAAGTCATTCAAGCATCGGACGTACACGTTTATTTAACCAGACCTTTTGTGTTATCTTGGTCGATGATTGAATCTTTATCGACAGGATGTTTAGTAATCGGTTCCGACACAGGGCCCGTGAGAGAAGTTATCCGCGATGGAGAAAACGGTTTGCTAGTGGATTACTTTTCGCCGAAACAAGTAGCCGATCGCATTGATGAAGTTTTAGACCATCCTACCCGCATGGCAGAAATTCGCGTCAAGGCCCGTCAAACAGCATTAGAACGATATAGTTTAGCTAAAATGTTGCCGCAACATTTACAACTGATCGAGCAAGTAGCAAATCGTTCGATGCCGCCTACAGTTGGTATGCAACCAGAAAGGGAATTAGCAGCATCTTTTGCAGTGAGAATTTAACAATCAAGTTGGCCAGGGCTCAAGCCTCTGTCACAAGCCTTCCTGTGCGACTGCACCGCACAGGAAAACCCACCAACTAGACTATAAACATCGGAACATCTCGACGTTTTAGTTGCCAAATGAAATATTTTGACAGCAGTCCGTCCATCCCTTCTAGGCTAGTCGCCAGCTAGCTTCTAGACAAATAATTTAATTCTCTAAAATCACTTCTGCATCCTGTGTTGCTTGAGAATTTTAGCGGGACTGACAAATGAAATGCCCTGAGAAGAAGAGGTACTAATCATGACAGCTTCAATGACAGGCTCATAAACCGTTTTTTCTGCAACCCACTCCACAATAAAGTTTGCACCTGAGCCTCCACTTGTATCATCTGCTGCAATAAAAAAGTCTGTGGAAGCAAGCGGCTTGAGTTCTACTGGACTCTTAATGTCCTGCCTAATCAATTTCCCATCGCTATCGTAGTAACGCACCGAAGTAATAATAATCGAATTTGTCAGATCCGTATTGCGGATACTGAGGGTGGCTGACAAATTCATGACTTGATCCTGGCTATTGTAGTGATAAATATGCGAGTAAATAGGGACATATACGGTTTGTCCCATCACAACTTTTGTTTTATCTAACGGGACTGCTTTCAGTGAGGTTTCACGTTTTGTATCGGGTTGTTGCCTCTGTGAGGTAGTTGGGTCCCAACAAGAGGTAATAATGACGATCGCGGCGATCGCCCAACCAACCCAGAAATCCTGTTTCAGGTTCATCGGCATTCATCCAAATACACCATATACATTGCCTTCATGACGCAACACTTAAAGGTTAGTCGCTGAATTAAGAATCCCCGCACCTTGAGGTCGGGGAGTGTCAAAGAACTACATACTACAAGCATTTCTCTTCCTTGAGGTGGCTTAGTGATAAGGTTTGAGCGGAAGTTCAACCTGGAACGTTGAGCCCAGGCCCACTGCACTCGTCACCTGTATTTGTCCGCTGTGCGCCTTGACAATTTGTTGGACGATCGCCAACCCCAGCCCAAAGCCTCCGCTGTCCTGCGCTCGCTCGGTGTCTACTCGATAGAAGCGATCGAAAATATAGGGTAAGTCGGCTTCTGGAATACCGATTCCCGTATCGATTATCTGAATGACTGCCAAATTGGAATGAAGAACTAGGCGTATCTTTACAGTTCCGCCAGCGGGAGTATATTTACAGGCGTTGTAAAGCAAGTTTTCGACTACTTGCCGCAGCAAATCAGGATCGGCCAATAATTCAATCGGTTGTTCCGGTAATTCGCAGGTGAGTTTGATATTTTGGGTTTCTGCAAGTGCCAGAAACTGGGTTGCTAAATTGCTGAGGAGCTCGTTGAGATTGATTAACCTGAGCGATTCCGCCGCAAGTCGCCCCTGATGACGAGCTAACAGCAGTAAATTATTCACGAGCGCTCCCATTGATTTTGCGCTATCTACAATGTTTTGTAAGGGAGGATGGTAACGCGGATCGTCACCCGCGATGAGCAACCCAAGCTGGGCATTAGTGAGAATGGCAGACAGGGGCGATCGCAACTCGTGAGAGGCATCGGCTGTAAAGCGCTGAAGCTGCTGATAGGCTTGCCGAATCGGTTGCATGGCCAGCCCGCTGAGAAACCAACCTGTGAGGGCAATTAAGCCCAGTGTCAGCGGGACAGCGAGAGTGAGTACAATCTGAAGCTGAGTGAGCCTGTTTTGAGTTTCTGTCAGGGGAGTTGCAACCTGAAGATAACCGAGTACACCAGTTCTACCTTCAACGGGTAATGTCACCTGACGCAGCCAGATTCCTTTTCCCAAAAGTGGATCGGTCGATCGAACTGTGAGATAACCAAAGGGCGTATTTAACTGCTCGGGAGGATAATTCCCAAAAAAACGAACTAGCAGCCCTTGTGCGTTATACCAGCGCACGTAAATCAGATCTTCAGCAAGGGGATGCGAACCGCTACCTAACAAGGAAACATGACTCAGATCGACCTGGTTCTGGTTTTGGCGAACTTCATAATGCACGCTGGCAGCCATGATTCTGCTTTTGTCATAGAGAAGTCGATCGAGCGCCTCTAGTTTATCTTTCACCTCAATCTGATAGATCGCCCCAGCAAACAGCACGAGAATGCTTCCCATTGAGAGGGTGAACCAACGAGCCAGATTGCGACGACTTTGATTAAACATGACTTGGCTTGACGATCGTTACTTTTCAGGGGTAGTGAGGCGATAACCCATACCGTAAATGCTCTCAATCCAGTCTGCCGATCCTACAGCCTGCAAGCGTTGGCGGAGTTTGCGAACTAGAACGGTGATTGCATTGCTCTCTGGTTCGGTTCCCCATTCCCACACACCTTGTTCAATTTGACTGCGAGTCAAAACCTGTCGGGGATGGCGCATAAAATACTCCAACAACTGAAACTCCCGACTGGAGAGGGAAACGGTTGCACCTTGTCGCTCAACAGTAAGAGTATTGAGGTGGAGGTGCAGATCCTCAAGGCTGAGCGTATCTCCTTGCCAAAGGGGCGATCGCCGTCTTAATGCCCGGACTCGTGCCATGAATTCGACCAAATCGATCGGTTTCACCAGGTAATCATCTGCACCTGCGTCTAACCCGGTCACTTTTTCCGGCGTGGTGTCTCTTGCGGTGATCATCAAAATCGGCGCTGTTTTCCCTGCCGAGCGATATTGACGACAGAGATTTACCCCACTGATATGTGGCAACATCCAGTCCAAAATCAACAAATCATATTCTTTTTCTGATAACAGCCACTGCGCCGTCTCTCCATCTTTTACCCCATCCACGCTATGTCCTGCTTGAGACAGCACTGTTTGCAGCGGCATCAGTTGCTTTGGGTCGTCCTCCACAAGTAAGATTCTCATATTTTTCTTTAATTGGGCTTGTAAACATCGATCGGCTGATAAAATTTATCTATTTTAAGCATGAATCTAAAAATGCCAACACTTGCTTTTTTTCTATTTGCGGCTCTAGGAGAAATCTCTGGATGTTACGCTTTCTGGGCATGGGTGAGACTTGAAAAGAGTATTTTGTGGATTTTTCCAGGCCTTTTAGCTTTAATCAGTTTTGGGCTTTCTCTAACTCAAGTCAATGCTTCAAATGCTGGAAGAGTATATGCTGCCTAGGTCTGTATTTACATTCTTACATCTCTGGTTTGGTTGTGGCTCATTGAAGGAGTTAAGCCAGATAAGTGGGACTTGCTTGGTGTTACAATTTCCCTGATTGGGACCGCTGTAATTTTGTTGAACCCACATCGTTGAGCGCTGTTTTTATCGAACAGAAAAATTTGACGCATCTCCCTTGAGTAGGATTTCAGCAGAGCGATCGCTCCACTAAAGTGCAAATATAGCAATCCTAAATCATTTGTGAATTTCTTACTCCCTCCCCAAGGCATCGGGGAGGGTTGGGGTGGGGTAAAAAATGTATGTGGCAGGTTACTAAACGTTGGCTAAAAGCATCAGGCGCAGAGTTTTGGTTGCCATTGCCGTTTGTGGCGATCGCGTTTTGGGTTGGTTCCAGTTTCCTAATGGCTCAAGAATTACAACAACCCCAGATTGCAAAGAATAAACTTCAGGCAGATACCCAGCTTAAAGCAACGGTGTCTGTCAATATATTGCTGATCAACGCGGTGATCAACCGAAAACAAGGAACAACCCAGGTTGCGGTAGAAACAGCCGAACCCATTTTGAAGCGATTGGAATTAGAATTGCCAATGACTGACGCAATCCAGATAGAGGCAGCGATCGCGCAAGAACTCCAATTATCACGTCAAAATGTTCGCCAGTTAGTCCGTTACGAAATCGTTGAATAACTTTATTGTTTCAATATTGCGATCGCCTCCAGTAGACCTCTTGCAAAAATCCTTTTCATCAATTGATGGGACGGGCAAGATGCCCATCCCACAAGAGTTATTTTTTTTGTGGGACGTGCATCTTGCCCGTCCTATTTATTTTTGCAAGAGGTCTATTCAAATAAGGTTGTTAAATTTATAGGTTTCCTCACGGCGATCGCGCAATTTTTTAAGTGGCAAGAAGCGCCAAATACTCTTGCCACTTCACTGTTAGGAACTACTGAGTGACGATTTCGTTATTGATGGAAACATTCGGTGCAGCTTGCCGAGCAATTTGTTCTGCCAATGCTTTTTGTTCTGCCGTTTGAACGCGCCCTGTTAACACAATCGAATTATCGCGATCGTCTGCGTCCAAATCGAATTGCTTGAGGGTGCCATCGGAGTCTAAGGCCTCTTCTACGCGATCGGCAATATCGTCAATGTCTTGATTCTGAGGCGTCTGTGCGGTCGTGGTTGCAGGCGCAGAAACAGTTGGAGCAGTCGTATTTCCAGTGGCAGTTGTGGGAGCAGAAGTAGATGGAACCGTTGTCTGTGAAGTATTGGGGGGGTTGCAAGCACCTAAGCCCAAAATTGCAACTGTGCTGACGCTGATTCCTTTTGCAAATAGCATTGATAATTGCATATTCTTTGTTTGTTTTGTTTGTTTTGAAACGCAATTTTGCCGATAAACCTCAGCATGAAGTCTTTGAGCATTTCAACTTAACAAGTGAATGTACGATAGCTCATCTATCAAAAGGAATGCTTTTTATATCAATTCCGGCAGTCAGGCCGGAATCATATCAAATCCGCGCTTAATCGTCGGGCGTAAAGTCGAATCCCGAGGCCAACAAATAATTCGCGCAATTTTCATTTTTTTGACCCGCCCGTCATTAGTCATCAGTCAACAGTCATCAGTCAACAGTCAACAGTCAACAGTCAACAGTCAACAGTCAACTAAGGTTTGCAAGTCCATAAGCTATCTCAATCGGTTCTGTTCCTAAGTCTAGGGAGCAAATGTGATCCAAATGTGAGTAACAGAAATCAGTCGGTCACTTTTCCCTCACATTCATCAATGACGCTAGAAACAAGACGAAATAACAGAGAAGCATTTGGCTTGACAAGAAACGTTATGACTGCAACGAATGTAGAAAAATTAGTAGAACACTCTTGGCATCACCTCTCTGTCGAGAAAGTGGCTCGGCTTTTAGAGACTGACCTGGAAAACGGAAGGGGCGCTGGTTGCGACTCACAAAAGAAGCCGCAGATATGATTCTGACGGATGACAACTTTGCTTCGATCGAGAAAGCAGTTGAGGAAGGGCGCACGGTTTATAACAATCTGCTGCGGGCGTGAGCCTTCATCCTGCCCGTGAATGGTGGAGAGTCCACGACCATCTTGATTGCCGTACTTTTGGCAACCCCACTACCCATTTTGCCAGTACAAATTCTCTGGCTGAATATGGTCAGTTCAGTTGCGTTGAGCTTACCGTTGGCATTTGAGCCGCCCTCTCCCGATGTCATGCAACAGCCGCCTCGACTTGCCAATGAACCGCTTCTGTCTCGCAGGCTGACGGTTCGGATTCTAACAGTTTCGGTATTTAACTGGATTGCGATCTTTGGGATGTTTGAATGGATCCTCCAAACCACAGGCAATGAAGCTCTAGCCCGGACGATCGCAATTCCAGCATTGGTTGCGGCCCAAGCTTTTTACCTGTTAAGCATCAGTCGCTTCGTTCCGGCGATCGCCGCTAAACTGCGCGGTAAAGATGAATCAGTTGGCTACGCGGTGGCGATCGGCCTTGCGGCTATTTTCATTCTCCAATTCCTGTTTAGCCAATGGGGCATTATGAATCAGTTATTCGACACAGAAGCTTTGAACACAATCCAAGGCTTAATTTGTATCGGATTCGGACTGCCAATGATTGCTTTGTCAGCTTTGCTGAAGCGTTTTGCACCTCTGAACTAAGTGGTTTTTGTGATGCGGTCATTGCCAGCGGCTTTACACACTCCTTACCAATTTTGTAGCGTTGAATATTGAATATTTCTCATGAATTACCAAAATCTCAAACGTGCTAGCGGCCTATTTACTAATCATCGAAACGCAAAGCAGGCGCTAGTGGAGCTAAACAGCAGGGGCTTCCCCATGCACAAGATTTCAGTGATTGCTAAACCTTCTGACAATAATGATTTGGACTCTCTGGGCGTGCAGCAAATTTTAATCACAAGAGCAGCAGGCGCACAAGTAGGCGCGATATACGGCAGCATACGACTAGGTTCACTAGCCTTAATTGTTGGACTCAGCAGCCTGCTAATTCCCGGTATTGGTCCGGCAGTAGCGGTGGAAAGCATTTTAGCAACTTTCTTTGGAAGTGGGATTGCTGCAACTGCTGGCGGTCTGTATGGCGCACTTCAAGGATGGTTGGTGCCAGAAGAACAAGCAAGAGTTTACAATAACAGATTTAACCAGGGAGATTATTTGATCGTCATGGAGGCCAGAGAAAATGAGATCGTGATTGCTGAACCTGTCCTTAAACGTTGGGAGATTCTGACGTGGCGTGTCTGTGATGCTGCCTAAATTCAAGGTCAGAAAGGACGATTACCTTCGAGGAATTTAGTCCCGCGAATCAGAACGTCCAAAACCACTTAAAATTTTGACCGAACGCAGCCAGGATACAAGCCCCCGGATTCATCCGTCCAGAAATAAAAAACCTGTATCCGATGAAACTTTCCCCCCGAATTTATCCGTGGGGTCAATGCTTCAATCTAAAATCTCAAATCTAAAATCTAAAATCGATTGACTGTCGAGGGCTTTGGGCGATCGCTCTCCTACTCCTTAGATATGAGATATGGATCGACAACTTCCAATAGCCGCCTTACTGGCAACTGCGATCGGGTCGGCAATGCTTTTTCTTTGAGGAAAACGAATTTATGAGAGGAGTATCGGCCATCGAGTCGATTGTAGCGCAAGCACCTCCCTTGGGCAGCGATCCTGCTACAAATAGCCAAACGGCAGGAGCCATTCCTGAATTGGTCATCATCTCGATCGTTCTGCTGCTGATTGCAACTTTTGTTGCACTCGTAACCCAACGGTTGCGAATTCCCTATGTGACGGGCTTAGTGTTAGCAGGCTTGCCCATTACCGAGGTCTTGTCGCGTCGAATTGGTTTAGACCCATCTTTAGTATTAAATCTTTTTCTACCCATTCTTATACCAATTTTCAAAAATCATGCAACAGTAGCTAGGGCTGACAAAATGTAATCCCATCCAGTTATAGATGCTATT
>NZ_JAUBVJ010000065.1:0-46189 GCF_036702785.1 Microcoleus sp. AR_TQ3_B6
GATTAATTTTTATTTCTCCGGTGCGGTCTTTTAAAATTACTTCTAATATGGTTAACTTCTTATTTTTCGGACTAGAAAAGCAATTGCAGCGCTTTACTTGGGCGATCAAAGTGACTGTTTCCCCAGCTACCAGCTCGCGAATTTGTACTTGCTTTGCATAGTCGATGTGGTTGCGCGGATAGTAGTAAAGCAAGTCGTATACAGTGTATAAACCCAGTTTTGCCAAGCGGTTGCCGTTGGCGGGGCCGATGCCGGCGGTGCGGATTAACTCTTGGTCGAGAGTCAGGCCCGGCGGTGGGGCTGATGAACTCAGGGGTGCAGTTCGGGGAACGGAAACTGCTGGGGCGGTTGTTTCGTCAGGTTTGGCGGGTCTGACTTGTGGTGCAAGTTCAAGCTGGTGGCGAGTTTCTTGTTCCCAAACTTGCTCCATTTGCCTTAGAAAACTGGCCGTAATGGCGATCGAATGCTGGCGCTGTTCGAGATCCTTCTGAGGGTAGATGTCAAATTCAGCGGCTAGTTGTCTGGCTCGATCGCGCGAAGAAGCCGCCACCGCAACTGCAAGCTGTCTCAAACTCAGCCCGAGAAACTCGCTGAAGCGGTATTGACTGCCTTGGATGTCGTTAAATCCGCGATCGGCTTCTACGGAAAGAGCTTTTTGCAATCGCTGCCATTCGGGTTGATTATTAGTCATCAGTCATTAGTAATTAGTCATTAGTCATCAGTCATTAGTCATGAGTCATTAGTCATTAGTTATTAATCATAGCTCAAGAATTCCAGACAACAGACAACAGACAACTGTCAACTGACAACTGACTAATCTTCAAACCAACTCGATCGCCAAGCCGACTCAGCCTCCACCACAGCGAGTTCCCGCTGCTTTTTCTGGTAATCGCGGCCCAGCGTGTTCAACCTTACAGAAAGGTTGCGAATTTGCTGGCGCCAAGCCGAGGTTCCCGCATCAGCAAACTCTATTTCCGACAGCCGGAGTTTAACCGCTGTAATGTGCAGGGCCCTACTAGCCAATGTTTCTGGCAAGTTTCGCGATGCTGATGGGGCATCGGTTTCAATGATTAAGCTTAATAAGTTAGGCGGCCCCGCAACGCTGTCCCCGGAAGATTCAGCAACAGAAGCAGCTTCTAGAACAGGTTCTGGCAATTGACTGGGCAAGATTCCCGACTGTTGCAGCAAGCGGTTGGTGTCGCGAGAAAGCAGCTTGATAATGTGGGCTATCGACTTTTCAATACTATTTTGCCAGCGCGCCAAACTTTCGGGGGAATTGGCAGTTGGCACCTGGTAATTTGCCACTGCAAATAGATAGTTAGTGGCGGAAAGTTCTTTTTTTTCCTCTATTTCTTCCTCTTGTTCCTCTTGTTCCTCTTGTTCCTCTTGTTCCTCTTCTTCCTCTTCTTCCTCTATTTCTTTCTCTTCCTCTTCCTCTTCCTCTTCCTCTGATTCAGTCACCAGCGAGCGCAATTTTTCCTCCGACGCCGCAGCCAAACGCCTTACAGACTGCTGCATTTTTTGCCGCGCGTCGAAGGACAACTTGAGAAACGACTCCGGTACTGCTTGAGTGCAAAGGTGATAGCAAGCCAAAATTAACTGCTGCCGCACCGCTTGTCCTAACGCAGTTAAATAACCCTCGTAGGTACTCTGAAACTCCAAAGTCAAGGCTGCTAAAGCCTCTTCTAGTGCTGCCAAATCTTGCTCTATTCGCTCTCTTGCTCGCACCATATCTCTCGTATAAAATTAAAATAGGACGCGGGCGAAAAAATTATGTTTCTGCCACAAATTGTCTGAGTCTCCCTTTAATACTGGTTAGAAACCGGGTGTCTGTTACGCAGTGCAGGAGTCCTGTAAAAATTAAAAATTAAAAATGAGAAAACTTAATTTTTAACATTTTTAATTTTTAATTTTCCATCTTAATTTAAGATTATTGAACACCCATTTGGGCTGCCACTTCATCGGCAAAGTTAGCTTCTACCTTTTCAATGCCTTCGCCCAAGACAAAACGCACGAAGCGGCGCACTTGGACATTTTCTCCAATTTGGGCGATCGTTTGTTTTACCAACTCTTCCACCGAGATATTCTGATCTCTAATAAAAGGCTGATCCATCAAACATAACTCTTTCAGGCGCTTGTCAATGCGGCCTTGAACAATCTTTTCTTTGATGTTGTCCGGCTTGTTGCCCAAGTCGTCCTTCTCCATTTCAATTGCCTTTTCTCTTTCGACAAATTCGGCGGGGATATCTTCAATCTTCACGTATTCTACATTCGGGCAAGCTGCAATTTGCATCGCAATATTCCGCACCAAAGCTTGGAATTCTTCGCGGCGGGCGACAAAATCAGTTTCGCAGTTAACTTCCACCAATACTCCCACGCGGCCGCCGGTGTGAATGTAGCTACCTACGAGCCCTTCTGAGGCAACCCGTCCTGCTTTTTTGTCAGCCCCGGCGAGACCTTTTTTCCGCAGCCACTCAATGGATGTCTCGATATTACCTTCGTTGGCAGCGAGGGCTTTTTTGCAGTCCATCATGCCCGCGCCGGTTTTGTCGCGCAGTTCTTTAACAAGTTTTGCAGATATGTCCGCCATCTTCTTTAAGTTCCCAATCAAAATTAGTTATTAGTCATTAATCATTAGTCATCAGTCATTAGTCATCAGTCATTAGTCACTAATCTTAATGTTAATGATTAGACAAGAGTGAAGAAATACCCAGTCTACCTTAGGGCGGACTTTGTACGTGTAGGGCCAGGATTTATGCTGGCGCTGGCACAATTAATGCTTTTGCCAGCACTCTACTAATGACTTAGACTCGTGCCATGTACAATTAAAAATTAAAAATATCCCACTAAAAATAATAATAATTATTTTTAATTTTCAATCTTTAATTTTTAATTTCCTGGTGTCAGATTGCGAGGGCAATACTAGCTCTCGGTTTCTTCGCCTTCAGCGTCTGCGTCGTCGGAATCTACATAATTGGGGTCATCCAATTCTTCGATTTCGCCGTCATATTCAGCGCCTTCGTAGCCACCTTCGTAGTCGTAGTCTTCCTCAGAGTCGCCGCCCTGCTGACCGTGACGACCTTCGTAGATCGCATCAGCCAACTTGCCGACAATCAGCTTGATCGATCGAATAGCATCGTCGTTCGCCGGAATCGCAATGTCCACCAAATCCGGGTCGCAGTTGGTGTCCAACAGAGAGACGATCGGAATTCCCAACTTTTGGCATTCCAACACCGCATTATACTCGCGGCGTTGGTCTACCAGCACCACTCCGTCGGGAATCTTGCGCATAGATTTAATCCCGCCCAGATATTTCTGGAGTTTTGCCATTTCTCGGCGCAGCACCGAAGCTTCTTTTTTCGGGAGCAAATCGAGGGCGCCGATTTCCTCGCGGCGCTCCAAATCCTTGAGGCGCTCCACCCGGGACTTAATAGTCGTCCAGTTGGTGAGCATTCCCCCCAGCCAGCGCTGGTTGACGTAATAAGCACCGCAGCGTTGAGCTTCTTGGGCTACAATCCCGGCAGCTTGGCGCTTCGTACCCACGAACAAAAACTTTTTGCCTTTTTCTGAGGCCACTCTCATGTACTCGTAGGCGTCTTCCATAAGCTGAGCGGTTTGCACGAGGTCGATGATGTGAACCCCGTTGCGCTCTGTAAAAATGTAGGGAGACATTTTCGGGTTCCACCGGCGGGTTTGGTGTCCGAAGTGAACCCCTGACTCTAACATTTGAGCCAAACTGACTACTGGCATTGTATTTTTAACTCCTGTATTCGGGTTAATCCTCCACCCGGTCGTATTTCTGAAGGTTTGCGCCCTCGAAACACCCGAAAACCCGGATGTGCGAATTTAAACAACTTTTCTAGTTTATCACAGCGCGCCTTACTTTTTCGGACAATCTTATATCCCTAGGGTGGGATGGCTGGTGGTCACCCGGAGGTGAGATTTAGTGCGGGGTGCGCCGGCTGGGGTAGAGTTACTCGCAAGGGCTTCTTAAAAACGAAAAATCCAGGTGGGAGGTTGCCAAAGCCTTTGTTCGCTTGTGAGAGAATGGCGTTGTTGGTGCGCCTAAGAGTGCCTTCTACCTTCGATCGAGCTGGTATCCATTTTTTTCGATCGGCAATTCTGTCGGCTTTACTGCCGTGCCATCTCGATCCGCAAAAATCCCAAAGCTAAAAACGCCATGCCCATCCCCATTCTCGTCTTGCTTGAAGTTCTAATTGTCATCGCACTTTCGAGACTTGTCGGTTTAGGATTTCGATCTATCAAACAACCTCAAGTCATTGGAGAAATTGTAGCAGGAATTATGCTCGGGCCTTCTCTGTTGGGCTTAGTTGCACCAGCCACCGCAACAGCACTTTTTCCAGCCGAAGCTGTTCCTTTTCTCAACGTGCTGTCAGAGGTGGGGCTGATATTTTTCATGTTCTTGGTTGGTTTGGAACTGAATCCGAAGTATCTCAAAAACAATTTAGATATTGCGATTTTAACTTCTCACGTCAGCATTTTAGTGCCGTTTTCCCTGGGAAGCTTGCTAGCGCTGCTGCTATATCCCATCGTTTCAAATAATAGCGTTTCGTTTACAGCCTTTGCCCTATTTTTGGGCGCTGCGATGTCAATTACTGCCTTTCCGGTGCTGGCAAGAATTATTACAGAACACAACTTGCAGAATACAAAATTGGGGACGCTGGCCCTGACTTGCGCTGCGGTAGACGACGTGACGGCGTGGTGTTTGTTAGCAGTGGCGATCGCAGTTACTCGAACTAACTCGATGCTCGGCGCTTTGCCAACCATTTTTGCATCTTTAATTTACATCGGTTTCATGATGACTGTAGTCCGCTGGTTGTTGCAGCGGATTTCCAAGCACTACAAACGCACCGGCAGATTAACACAGTTAGTGCTGTCGGGAATTTACATGGGAGTTGTAGCTTCTGCCTTAATTACTGAATTGATCGGCATTCATTTAATCTTCGGTGCATTTTTGCTGGGGGCCGCCATGCCGAAAAATGCGGGATTAACCAGAGAGTTAGCTGAAAAAACCGAAGATTTTGTCCTGATATTTCTGCTGCCAGTCTTTTTTGCTTACAGCGGTTTGCGCACTCAAATCGGCCTGCTCAACAGTCCCGAGTTGTGGCTGCTGTGCGCCGCAGTTTTGGGAGTGGCAATTGTCGGCAAATACGTCGGCACTTACGTGGCCGCCCGAGTCTGTGGCATCAGCAACCGCGAAGCTTCAGCCCTGGGATGGCTGATGAATACTCGCGGTTTGACTGAACTAATTGTGCTGAATATCGGTCTTTCCCTGGGCGTAATTTCACCGCTGCTATTTACGATGTTAGTCATTATGGCTTTAGTCACAACTTTTATGACTTCGCCTCTGTTGGAGTGGACTTATCCAAAACGGTTAATTCGGTTAGATATTTCAGAAGTTAGCTCTGAGGATTCAGAATTAGAAGATTCACCAATTGCCGATAGCAGCGAACAAACAGGTAAAAATTTGCTGCCAACTTATCGGATTTTAGTACCGGTTGCCAATCCCAGCACGCAGAAAGGTTTACTGCAACTAGCGGTAGCGCTGGCGCAGCCCGCTGCTGGTATGGGCGGTGAAGATTTACAGTCGGCGGCGGTTCATCCTCTGAGTTTGATAGAATTAAATGAGGATTATGCCTTTGAAAGTACGCCTGCGGAAGCCGATCGCATTATTCAAGAGCGCCGCTCGAAATTATCAGAATTGATCGAGAGTTTGGAACTGCAGGAGGCGAGAAAATTCGTACATCCCATCATTCGGGTTACTAATGATGTAGCCCGGGAAACGGCACAAATTGCGGAGATCGATCGCGCGGATTTGATTTTAGTAGGATGGCACAGACCTACTTTTAGCAGCAACCGTTTGGGAGGACGTGTCGGCAGAATTCTCGGCAACGCTAAGGTGGATGTAGCAATTTTTGTTGACAGAGGCCGGGAAAAGTTGAATAACTTGTTAGTACCTTACGCGGCAAACATTCACGATGATTTGGGGTTAGAATTGGCGCTGAGACTGTTAGTTAATAGCGAGGAACGCCGTTTGACGGTGCTGCGGGTGGCGGTTGACGGGGAAGCTGGAAATGATCTGAGTTACGATTTTCAGCGAGTGATGGATCAGTTGCCGGTTGAGGTGCGATCGCGCATTGAAACTCCGATTGTGGAGGCTGCTGAGCCAATTCAAGCAGTGGTGGCGGCTTCTGCTAATGCTGATTTGACGATTGCGGGTACGAGTCGGGAGTGGGGAATTGAGCGCCAAACTTTGGGACGGTATACTGATGAATTGGCTGTGCAGTGTCATTCTTCGCTGCTGATTGCGCGGTGCTACGTTAAAGTGCGATCGCACTTGGCGTCGGTACTTCCTCAAAGGTAGTCTGTTGACTGTTGACTGTTGACTGTTGACTGTTGTTATTAGTTATTGGTTATTGGTTATGTGTGAGTTAGTACCAATGCCCAATGCCCTGTTTGGCCAATGCCCAATTACCAATTACCAAGATGATGAATCATTTAAGCCTCAAATCGCTGGCATTTTACGCAATTGCGATCGGCTCAGTTTCGGTGCTGTTTAAAGTAGTGAGTGCTTACGGCGAAACAAATTTAAAGGCGGCCCCGGCAATTGCGGGAAGTTATCGCTTCGATGCTCAAAGTTTGCCCGAATGTCTGAAATCTGATTCCTTGGTATTGACAATCGAGCAATCAGGTGTTTATTTGAGCGGTAATTTGCGATCGGGCAGCAGCGAAGCCGAGAGGGAAAAAATAGCCGAGGACACACCTCCTCTACATGGCAAGTGGGAAACTCAAGGATTGAGTTTGTCGGGTGCAGTTCCTAATTTAGCCGGTTGCAGCGATTCCACAGCAACGGGTCAAAACAGTTCGGTTAAAATGCGAGGAATTGTGGAGGGAGAAAGCCTCAAGGGAAAAATTAGTCTAACAGATAAGGCGGTGGCTACTGATTTTACGGCTCAAAAAGAAGCGCCGCCGAAACCCCAGAAGAAGGAACATTGATCGATCCCAATAGGGAATGGGTAATTGTCACATTCATTGTCAGTTCCCGAATCTGTGAGATTAAATCCGGTTACGTCGGAAGGATGTCGAGGGTGCGAGCGTCCCGCTCGCTTTCGGAGACAACAGCGCAACCCGGGAAAAATTATAATTCCGATGGGGCGATCGAACTCTCGCCGGAGCTCGTCTAGTCCCAAAACTCCAGCATCGAATCTGAAATCGAGCACCAAGAATTGTTAGAGTGAAATATATACATAAAAGTCAACGATCGAAATAAAGTATCCCTGAGGAGTCGTCGGTTCTGAATTTGTCATGCCCGAGACCCCACATACCCGTATAGTTTGTTTGGAATGGATGTTGCCGTGATATTAATGCCGTCAGAAACTTCGCTTACCCAGTCAAACCCGTTGATTTTAGACAGTTTGCCAGACTTGTCGCCCTCCGATGGGGGATGTCCCCGCCGGGCCAGATTGCAAATTGACTTGATGTTGCTGGCGATCGAAGCCTTGTATCTCGGAGGTGCTGAAGAAATGCTGGCAGTGTCAAAGGACCTGGAATTGGAATCGATTATCAAAAATCGGGTTGCCCTTTGGCTGATGCGCAATACTAACCCGCTGAGACGCTACACCCAGCGCCGCTCCCTTACTATGGTGGAGGCAAAAGCGCTGGTGGCGATCGCCTGTAATATGGCGCGCAAGTTAACCGCGACAATTCGGCAATTGCTGCTAGACTCGCAGCAGTTGCGATCGAGAAATATCCCCCTCAACCAGCACTTGCCACTGGCCGAGTATTTAGAACGCTTTCGAGCTCACTTTCGATCGCGCATGAACCCCAAGCGATCGCTAGTTGCAGCTTACGATTCCGACGACAAGCTCAACGAACTCGCTTTGAACTTGTTGAGCAACCTGCTATTTTGTACAGGCACAGCCGGAATGCAGCGCTTCTGGGTTAGCCTGTTTGATGGAGAAGTTGAATAAAAAATGACTATTAGGCGTCAGTACAGTCTGCCAAATTGCACCCTGGTTCTAGAAGGGTTGAGCGATGGCTCCTCCGCCAGCCAGCTAGATAAACGGCCGGTGCTTTCCATACTAATGAGCGCTGAATGCTATGTGACGGGTCTGGGCGAGCCCCTAAGCGGGGGACGAGAGTTTTTTGAAAGCTTGGTCAGGGTTGTCAGCAGCTACGCTCAAGAATTTATGAGCGGAGTGCATTATCCCGATCGCTACGGCCCGAATTTGGGTATGGTGCAGTTGCACAGAATTGACGGGAATTTGCATCGGTTGACCGTTCTACCCACCGAAACAGGCAGCCCAAGCCAAATCGATCAAAAAACAGAACCGTCGGCAAAAGTAGATTTGACGACGGTACAGCTATTTGACTTAGTGGAAGCCATCGATCAGTTTTTTGCCGACACGCAGACGCTGCCGGAATTGTCACTGCAATTAACCCCTATTTCCAAGCGTTACGTCAAGTCTGCCGAACCTTTGGCGAAGCGGAGTTTGCCTGCTATCGTGGGGGTGTCGAGTTTAGCTTTGGCAGCGATGGCGTTTTTCTTGGTGCCAGTGCCCGAAGTCCAGCGCCCCAGAGATCCGGTGCCGCAGCCCAATGCTGGGGGCCAGAATCTCGGAACGCCGAATCCGGGGGGATCGGGCTCGCCTAATCCCAATCCTACGCCGGAGGCTGACGGTTTGCGGCCTAGGACTCAAACTCCGAACGCTGCATCGAGTTCGCCGACTCCGATCCCCGCGCCGCCGTCGGACGCTTCACCCTTGGCCGCACCCCAGTCGAACACTTCGCCGGAAAGCACGCCGAGTCCTGTTTCTGAAGGTTTGGCAAGCCCTGAGGTGGCAGCCGTCCCAATTAGCGATCCCACGGAAATTGAGCTGTTGAAGGGCAAACTTTATCAGCAAATTGACGGAGTAGTGAAGAATAAGCCTCCCGTTGATGCAGAGTTGGTTTATCGGGTGAGTGTGGCCGCCGACGGCGCGATTGTCGGTTACAAGTCGGAAAATTCGGCAGCAGTCGCTCGCTCTGAAACGCCGTTGTCGGAGTTGCTTTACAAGCCGGTTGGCAGCAGGCTACCTGCGGAACCGCTGGCTGATTTCCGAGTAGTTTTTGCACCAAACGGCAAAGTTCAAGTCACTCCTTGGTAATGGTTGATTGTTGACTGTTAACGGAATCAAATCCGGCTTTCATACCCCTTTTATTCTTTAGTCCTTCTCTGCTAGGACGAAAGTTTGTGTAGGATCGGTTTTAACCGCCGAGTCTGATCGTGGGGGCCCAGAAACCGGGTTTTTTATGAAAAGACGGGTTGTAAGTCGCAGATTCGCTAAAAAACCCGGTTTCTTTGGTCGTAATGCGTAAGTGCTGTAGGATTCAAACCCACATTCCGCACCCTGAACTGGCACACTGTTTTTTTAGGATTCAAATTCCTGTCGGTGCGGTAGGCTCAATATCTGGGTCAAATCCCCCGACTTGATTTGTGCGAATTATCCACAAAAATTCTCCTTGTGTTAATAAAATTTTGGCGATTTCATCTTGGGTGCGCCTCGGCAGCATTGTTCGGTAACTAATAGCAGCTTTTATCAGGTTCGCTATACCAACAAAAAAGGTTTTTTTCAGTTCCGAATCAATCCCCGCTAATCTCGAATTTTTCTGCCAATCGGGACGTACAATGCCGAGGGGCATTAATACTTTTTCTAAACTCTCTCCTAAAGCTACTAACTGGTGAAATCTTTGAGTTTGTGCGGCGGCGGGATTTGTTTTCAGCCAGTCTTGAATCTGAGGATTTGACTCTATTTCGGAAGTGATTTTTTTAATTGTCGCGTAAATTGCCTGACTTGAATCTTGGACGCAAGAAGTTGCTGGCGTGACTAAACTTGCGCCGGTGCCGTCTCCGCTGCGGTAGCGGGCCATCATGATATCTAGTTGCTGGTTTAGTTCGGTTAAAGGCGACAAGCTGATGCCACCAAAATCGTAGTCGCAACACACGCAATCTAATTTACAGATGATATCGCAAACCGGGCGATCGCCCAACCAGCCGCGCTGCAAGTCTCCCATGTAGCTTTGCCATTTGCTGGAACCGGCAACGATTCCGTCGGGATTGTGGGCGTAAACTTGTTTGTATTCTATGTCAAAACGCAGTTCGCTGGTAAATCGATCGCGCACCACTTTTGCTACTCCGAAAGCAAAATGTCCGGTGACAATTCCCAGCGGTGCCGATTCGCCTTTTTTGCCGCCGATACCGCCGAAACAGTGAATCACTATCCCGATATCTCCTTCTTGCCAAGGGGAGATTGAAGCGTTTTCTGTAGCATCATTTGGGTTTAACAATACTATTTTTGCTTGCCCTTTTTGTGCTGGTGTATTTTTCCAATTTTTGCTGTTTAAATAAGCCAGAGATTTTTCCAGACCAAAATGTGTTTCATCTGGTGTTAATTGGGCAATTTTGCGGGGTTCGATTGCCTGCACTACAAACATACTGTCTTCGTCTCTTTCGCCGTAAATGTACCAGCCGTCTGGATTTAATGGCGATTGTTCGATCAGGTGATTGGTAGACCTCGCTACGCCATTTTTGTCTGGCTGTACTTGCGGAATCCGAATGATTTCGGCGGGACCGTCAAATTGTTTAGATGTTTTGTTGAAATGCCGGACAATAAATTTGTCGCTGTCGGGTTCTTTTCGCTGCAAAATTGAGACGAAGGCGCATAAACGTCCGATAATTTGTACTGGTTCGCGATCGATCGTGAGTTCATAGCGATCGCTACTGCTATAATTAATAGCAATCACCGGCCTGCGTAGCATCACAGTCACGCTGTCTTCGAGTCTGGTGCCTGCTAGAGTTTCTAAAGGACCTACATTTCGCCAGCCGTTCAATCTATCTGGATGAATGTTGCCAGATTTTTTACTATCTATAGCCTGTTTGGTGAAGTTGAGATCTTGCGTTACTGCGTGGACAAAAAACTGTACTTCGCGATTTGTACTCCATTTCAACAAGGCTGTTTTGCCAATAAAATTTTGATATTTTTTGGGTGCATTTATTACTTCAAAAAACACTGCACCGTGGGGCTGGCGCTGTTCGTTTGAGGGCAAAATTAACCGCCCGTGCCAAAGAGCCATCGGCTTGTAGAGATGGGCAAATGCTGCTGATTTTTCGCAGACGATCTCCGGCTCAAGCGGTTCGGAAATATCGGTTTCTGATGCCAAAATACCAGCAGCTAATTTGCCGTCATTTTCTACTAATTGCGGCTCTAAAAAAAACGTTTCAGGTTCGGAACTATTAGCGGTTGAGTTTTCAGTCTTGCTTTTGAACAATCGTCTCAAAAAATGGCTTTTTTCTGCGAATCTCGCCTGCAACCAATTGATGCCAATCCGAATAAAAATAAAAGCTGTTAGGCCGGAAATAACAGCCAGAACTATCAGAACCAGAGTCAAAATGAATTGGTTGAAAGATTGACCTGATAGTAAAAAAAATGTGGGCCCGATCAAAGAAAATGCCGCCATAATATCTAAAAACGAGTTTTAGGTTCGATCCAGCCTGTGCTGGCTTGACTGCCGAAAACTAGGGGTTTGTCCTCGCTGACAGCTATCGTTTGGCCGGTCATATCAACTGCACAAAGAGGCCAAGATCGATCGCCCAAATTGCCGGCGCGGAACAGAACTTGTCCGGGACAAACTTGACTCCAACCCAACAATACAGCATGAGTGTAAAGACTGCGAGCGGGAGCAACCGTATAAGTGTAATTATCATTTTTGTCCCAAATGACACCGTAGTCGGACATATCGGAAGAGTTGAAAATTGCTTCAAATTCGCGGGCGAGAACGCGGGAACCCTCTTGATTCCAAGAAACAGGCACTAAAATGGCGATCGTCCCGGACATATCTGTGTCATCGCTAGCATACATTCCGCTTTCCGCCAGCGGCGAAGCAGCCGCCACTGTTTGCAGTTCCCCGGTTTTGAGATTTTCCACAAACATGACGCTGCTAACCCGACACCGGGCGAATTCGGGCTGTACTTGCAACTCAATTCGACTGTAAGCCGCGTATTGGCCGTTAGTTGAAACGAGGGAAGGACTGCGATAGTAGCGGAGGCCTGTGCCGACAGTTGAGCTTACTTTAGCATGAGTGGCACTAATCCATTCCCAAGGAACGGGATAAGGGCTATTTAAAGGGTCAGTCATCGGTTTTTTTCCAAACTTTTTACGGAATTATCCAACAGATTCATGGTTGCACGCCACAAACTAGAAACCAGGTTTCTGCCTCGGTGCTTCGCCGCCAAACCCGTGATTTGTAGAAACCGGGTTTTTTTTTCTGATTTGAGATTTTTCCTCCTATCTAAAATCTAAAATCGATCGGCTTGCGGGGGCAAGGTCTACTAAGTTACAGCATTTTTTAGGTAAGTCAGGTACATAGCTTTCGATAGAGGACATGGCAGTGCCGTTTCCCTACAGCGATCGATCGCTTGAGGAGTGTACTTCATCAAGGTGGAATCTGCTGTAATTTAGTTCGTTACACAACTTAACTCAAGTTTTATTAAAATCTCACAGGTAAGATAGTATCGAAATTAATATCGTATCTGAACCGAGAGGGAGTTTGACCTCATCACCTGATACTTTACGAAACTTTCCCTACTTTCCCTCAAGCGAATTATGGCAATAATATTGACAAACGCTCTGTTTTGTGATATAAGGTCTAGATAAACCCAAAAACCCAAATAATTTGTTTCTGGTTGGCAATTTTTTTCTGGTTTGTAAACCGCGGTGGATTAAAAAATGACCAGCCTATAAAAAGGTCGAACGGGATACCACGATTCGTTAAATTGGTTGAAAATAATGCTCAAACAATGGCTAAAAGCTTAAAAAAAAATAGTTGTAGTGACAAAAAATAGGGTGTTGCTCTACCCGAATTTACGGCAGGAAAGAAGCAGGAGTCAGATGGATCAAGGAAAATACTTAGAGTTGAATCGTGAAGCAAAGATAAAATTGAGCCAAGTTTTGTATAGCAGGAAATATGACGCGATCATTTAACCAAAAACCTTCAATCCCCCCGACTCGCGTCTCCAAGTCGCGGGGAAAAGGTTTGGTTGTACTGTCGCTGATTTTTCGGCTGCTGCTACTGGGGGTAGGCAGCGGTTTTGCCTGGGTTTTGGGGATGGCGATCGCTCAAATTTATCCCTCAGGGGCGACCGAGATGCCGCTGGCAGAAAGATTGCTGCGTCTAACTCAAAATTTGACCCCCAGCCCGAAACGCACACCAGCAAAGCAAAATCCGGCGCTGCCGACACCAACAGCTACACCCAGTCCCCAGTCAAAAGTTAGTCCTGCCCAGAGAGAGAAATTGCAGTCGGATTTGAGGCAGTTGCAGGGCCAGATCAACGCGCTGATCGGTCGAACGGCGGCTTTGGAGAGTCAGTTGGGCGTCAGCCGCCCGACGGAAACTTTGGAAAAGCGGTTGCAGTTGATGTCGCGGGAATTGGCGGCGCCGGAAACGGCGGCAACTCCTGTTCCTGCTTTGCCCGCGATCGGCAGCAGCCCGAGTCTCAACCCTGAAACTGTTAATACTGCGCCACAGAATGCCAATAGTCGGGTGTTGGCGGGGGATGGGCTGATGGTAACTCTGCCCAGCGATGTTTTGTTTGATACTGGCAGCATTTCTTTGCGCGCGGGAACGAGTGCGATTTTGGACAATTTGGTGGCGGAGTTGGGCAATTACGAGGGGGCAACTGTGCGGGTTGCGGGCCACACGGACGACGCGGGGGAAGCGGCGGACAATCGCAAGGTGTCGTTGGCGCGGGCTCAGGCTGTGGTGCAGTATTTGTCTGGTGTGCTGGGCCAAAAGTATCATTGGGTGGCGATCGGCTATGGGGAAAGTAGCCCTTCGGTAGAGAATAGTTCCGATACTAATCGGCAGCGCAACCGCCGCATTGAGGTGGCAATTAGTCCTTAGTCGGCGGACTTGTGGATACTAGATTTATTGCTTGAATCTTTGATTGATAGTCAACCGCAGATGTAAGGCAGATAAACACGGATAAACGCAGATAATTTCTCCAGAGGTGAGCGAATGCTTGCAATGGGAGTCTACTGTGTTGAATTCTCAAGGCGTAAGCTGCTGTCATGCTGAAGGTGTAATAGGTGGCAAGTCTGAATTATTTTTAGCCCGATCTATTGCCTCTCGATGTTCGCTCCTAAGCTTCGGTTTTAAATACAAGTTCTCAATCAAAGCTGCTACTCCCGCAAACCAAGGCGGTACAATTACTGCTCCGATAATTCCCAATACTTGAACGCCTCCCAAGACAGACAGCAATTGATATAAAGGATGCACCCCAACTGATGAACCAACTAGCAAGGGATCGAGGACGTAGGTTTCCAAATTCTGGATGATTACAAATAACAGCAATACCCACACAAATAGCCAGCCGCCTTTAGCAAAGGCTACGATTAATGCGGGTACTGCTCCCAAAACTGGCCCGATGAAGGGAATTAAGTTGGTAACGCCGGCGATCGCACCCAAGCCTAAAGCAAATTCCGGCATTCCCAAAATGCTCAAACCTGTGGTAATAAATATCCCTAATATGCCGGAAACTAACACTCGCCCGCGAATATAACTCCCCATTCTTTGACCGATTGGGGTCGCTTGGGCTGCTAATCTTGTATCCCAAGGTTTCGGGAAAAACTGCACTAAACTTTTAATTAATGTGTCGCTGTCGGCAACCATGTAACCGGAAATAAATAATGCTAAAACTAGGCTGAAGAAACCGCCTAGAATGCCTCTGGTTAAACTGTACGATCGCAAAACCAGTTGTTGGCTCGATCGAATCAGCCAATTAGTCAGCGATTGAGTGTCCACCAACTGACCCACCAAGGTTGGGGCATCGTCGCTCAACCGACTCAATACATTAGTTGCTACAGTTCGCAAATTTTCGACATAAACTGGTAACTGCCGCAGCAGTAACTCTATTTGTTCGATTACGGTGGGGCCGATTAATACTACCGTCCCGGTAAATCCACCGATGAGAGTTAAATAAACCATAATCACCGCCAGCCAGCGCGGAACCCGCATCGTTTGGGCCCAATTAACGATGGGGACGATCGAAGCAGCCAGCACGACTGATATCATCAGAATTACTAGCAGGCTGCGCAATTGCCACAGCAGCACTAGCAGCAAGGACGATCCTACAATCAGCAGCAAGTTAGGTAAAGAAATAGTTATCCGTTGTTCTGACATGATTAAGTCCTCCCGCAGCAGGAGGGCGAGTTTATTTATATTCTCAGTTACCAAATATATTTCTGGTAAAACCCACCCCTACTCATATTATAATAAAAAGTAACATCGGTACAAAAAAATAATATGCAACCGCCATATTCAACTCAAGATTTGTCCACAGTTTCGTCTATAAAATCACCAACGCTGTTTTACGAATGGCAAAATTATCGCTGTGCTTATGATTTTTATAACCCTACTATTGGGACAGAAGAGAGCATCCCTTTGTTATTAATCCATCCGATAGGGGTGGGTTTGTCAAGAGTTTTTTGGCAGAGATTTTGTGAGAGTTGGTACAACGCAGGGAACAGCAATCCGATTTACAATCCCGACCTTTTGGGCTGCGGCGATTGCGAAATGCCTGCTGTGGCTTGCTATCCTGACGATTGGGCCGCACAGTTGCAATATTTCTTGGAAACTGTAGTGAAAAAACCTGCGATCGTACTCGTGCAAGGTGCTTTACTGTCTGTAGCCTTGGCTTTAGCAAAAATGCAGCAGGAAAGCGGCTCAAATTTAATTGGCGGGTTAGTTCTCGCGGGACCTCCCGCTTGGGCTGTGATGAACAAACATTCGACAGAAAGACAGCAAAGAATTGTCTGGAATTTGTTAGGTTCTCCCTTCGGAAATGCTTTTTATCGCTACGCCAGACGCGCTGAATTTTTGCGATCTTTTTCTGCGAAACAACTGTTTGGCGATGCTGCTAAAGTTGACAGCGAATGGTTGGATGCTTTGCAGGCTGGGGCTGCCAATCCTGACAGCCGTCACGCGGTTTTTTCGTTTTTAGCGGGGTTTTGGCGCCAGGATTACAGCGGTACGATTCAAAAGTTCGATCGCCCCGCACTGGTTGTGATGGGAGAAAAAGCCTCAAGCATCAGTCAAGCGGGTAAGGAAGAGAAACCGGATGAAAGATTAGCGCAATATTTGGCTGCTTTTCCCAATGCGGAAGGTTTGTTGATACCGGGGCGGAATGTTTTGCCCTACGAATCAACGGCAGAATTTGTGGCGGCTGTTGCGGAGTTTGTCAATGGGACTTTTTAACCGCAGATGTCAGCAGATGAACACAGATGAACGCGGATGGAATTTTATCTGCGTTCATCCGCGTTCATCTGCGGTTAAAAAACTCTAATTTTCAACTGCGATGCCAAATTGTTGTGCCATCTTTTTGATCGATCAGAGTAATGCCCCGATCCTTGAGTTCGTTGCGAATGCGATCGCCCTCTGCGAAATTCTTAGCTTTTCTGGCATCTTTCCGCTGCTGAATCATCGCCTCAATCTCCTCATCAGTTAATCCGCTAATGATTTCAACTTTATTAATAGTGAAAGATGCGGGAGGGAGATTGATAGTCGCACTTAGCGGGACGCGTCTGGGTATGGGTTTTTCAAATCCTAAAACTTCGGCTAACTTAACAAGAGTTTGCCACTTTTGTTGCAACACTTCCGAAGGCATTTCCGTTTTTCCACCATGTACAATTATATTGCTTTCGCGCCGCAATTCCTTCGCCAATTCAAACAGAACAGCTAAAGCATTAGGAGTATTGAAATCATCATCCATCGCTGCTCTAAATTGCTGTACAGCCTCACTCTCGACTATGGGCAAGTTCAGAATTTTATCTAAATCCCAGCCCAATTTGGAACCGGGCCCATAACCAAAACGTAGGCTTTCTTGAAGAGTATGCCAGCCATTTTTTGCAGAGGCGATCGCCTCTTCGGTAAAATCAATTTGACTGCGGTAGTGCGCTGTTAACACAAACAGCCTCACCGCCATCGGTTCCACATCACCCGACCACTTCCCATCCAACAAATCGCGAATTGTAATAAAATTGTGCAAAGATTTCGACATCTTTTTGCCATTGACGGTCACAAAAGCATTGTGCATCCAATAATTAGCAAGTGACTTGCCCGTCGCGGCTTCAGATTGAGCAATTTCGTTTTCGTGGTGCGGAAAAGTTAAATCGGAACCGCCGCAGTGAATGTCAATTGTTTCGCCCAAGCAATCGCGCACCATCGCCGAACATTCGATGTGCCATCCGGGGCGACCTTTTCCCCAAGGCGAATCCCAAGCAGGTTCTCCGGGTTTAGCGCTTTTCCACAGGGCAAAATCTGACGAATCTTGCTTTTTTTGAGCTTCTATTTCTGCGGTTTCCAATCTACCGCTGGCCCCGGCCTGCATTTCTTCCAACTTGCGGCCGGAAAGTTTTCCGTAATCGGCAAACTGCCTGACGTTGTAGTAAACGTCGCCGCTGGAAGCATAGGCATAACCTTTATTTTCTAATTCGTGAATCAGCCGTTTAATGCCGTCGATTGTATGGGTGGCGCGGGGATATTCATCGGCCCTGAGAATATTTAGCTTGTCCATATCTACGAAATATTCCTCGATGAAGCGTTCTGCCACGGCTTCCATTGTGGAATTGGTTTCGCGGGCGCGATCGAGAATTTTGTCGTCAATATCTGTAAAATTCTGCACGTAGCGCACATCGTATCCCCGCCACATCAGATAACGCCGCACCATGTCCCAAACAATATAAGCGCGCGCATGGCCGACGTGGCAGTAGTCGTACACCGTAACGCCACAGCAATACATCCGCACTTTTGGGGGTTCGAGGGGTTCAAAAGGTGATTCGCGACGGGTCAAGCTGTTATAAAGCGTTAGGGGCATGGGATTTGAGATTTGGGATTGACGTACTGCTCTAATTTATTATATTGCTGTTGGTGAATCTTTCGGTGTCACTACCACACATCTGTTAAATCTAAGACAAATCCCGGTAACACATCTTCCCCTGACAAAGTGCTGGGATTATCTAATATTTCCACATCCTGATTTTGTCTGTATATTTCGACTTTCTTATTTTTGCGATCGATTAACCACCCCAAACTTGCTCCATTTGCCATGTATTCCCGCATTTTTTCCCGCAATGGTTCCAGGTTGTCAGACTTAGAGCGCAATTCTACAACGAAGTCTGGACAGAGGGGAGCGAAACCTTCTTGTTGTTTGGGTGTGAGAGTTTGCCACCGTTCTAATTTAACCCAGGAGGCATCAGGGGAGCGATCGGCACCATTGGGCAGTTGAAAACCAGTAGAAGAGTCAAATACTACTCCTAGCTTGGTTTGGCGATTCCACTGCCAGAGTTGTCCTGACACATCTTGGTTGCGTTTGCCTGTATCGCTTCCTGTGGGGGGCATAACAATTAATTCTCCTGTAGCATTTCTCTCTAGCCTTAAGTCACGGTTGACGGCAGCAATTTGCTGGAACTGTTCGTGAGTTACTTTGAAGGTTTGAGGAATGGTAATGGTGTTGTTTAGCATACTGTGCAGTCTCGCGCATAGGCTATTACCTATTGTACAGAACCGAATACAGCAAATTCAATAATCTGCCAACGCTGCTAAAACTCAATAATCGCTGTTGGTGAACCACCCCATCGTTTTTTCACCAAAGTTTTTCTACCCTATTCTGGAAAAACTTATAGAGTCATTTATTAAAAATCCTAAAATTGATTGACTCTTAAAGCTAAAAAAAATCGGCTGTTTTGTTGTTGATATTTGTTGTCATATTAGTTGATAGCTGGGGGCTATTTGGGGTAGCTAAATTTTTTGCTGAAAGTCTTGCAGTTTGTCATATCCCCAAAGACATATAGTCCTGGACGCCTGGGAACCCAGAAACCGGGTTTTTTACCGAATCTGCGATGGTCTAACGAAGTATTTTCGTGAAAAACCCGGTTTCGAGGAGTCGGAGTGCATTGAGGACTGACATATCTAAACCACCGCCTCCACCCTCCAAACCCATCAACAGCCCCCTATCGCAATATGTCATCAAATCCTGACATTTGCTGCCGCACCGATCCCCCCAATCTGCAATATGTCAAGATCCCCTGACATATTGATCCCCAAAATCACGAAAATGCGTATAAGTACCCAGGATTGAGGCAAAAGACCCCTTGACCCGATCGCAAGTTGTCTGCAACATTAAGTCATGACAAAGCGATCCCAAAGAAATGCTTGGATTAAGCAGCACTGGGAGTCGAATAGCGCGTGTGCTGCCAGCACAGCGTTGCTAGCAGCACCGATCGCACTCACAAAATCGATCTTGTCAATCAAGAATCGACAGAAAAGTTTTATTTAGCTCGGACGGTGCGCGCAGAAGCCAAGAAGTCAAAACCCCCGATCGCCTTCGGGAAAAGACAAGCTAAAAACAAGCAAGGCTTCAAAGGTTGGAGAGATTTGGAAGCTCACTAATATTTGCATTTAAAAGAGTTTCTAACTCGAAAAGTCAACACATTGGTGTTGAGAGGAAAAATCTAACCCGCCATCCCAAATTAGTGGAGAACAAACTCATGGCAAAAGAACGCCCACCATTAGAAGAGATGACTTTGCGACAACTCCGCAGAGTTGCTAGCGAATGTGGAGTCTCTCGCTACAGCCGGATGCGGAAATCGCAACTCCTGGCATCAATTCAAGAAATTCAGCGCACCAAATTTTCATACAGTCCATCTCGCAAACTAGAGGCACAAGAAGCAGTGGAAGCAGCAAAGTTTGAACTCGGTCAAGAAGATAGAACAGGTGGTTCTTTGTCGTCTGTAGATGAAGGTTTAGCAGATTTGCCCAACGGCTACGGCGAAAGCCGGGTTGTTTTAATGCCCCGCGACCCAGAATGGGCCTACACTTACTGGGATATTCCCAACGATCGCAAAGAAGAGTTGCGCCGCCAAGGAGGACAGCAACTAGCCCTGCGGATCTACGACGTTACAGATGTTAACCTCGACATTCAAAGCCCGCATAGCATTCAAGAATATCCCTGCGACGAACTGGCGCGGGAATGGTACGTGCCAATCCCCGTAAGCGATCGGGACTACGCGGTAGACATCGGCTACCGCTGTGCAGATGGCCGCTGGTTGATATTAGCTCGATCGAGCCAAGTCCGCGTTCCTCCCGTCTATCCCAGCGACTGGATTGAAGATCAATTCATCACCCTCGACTGGGAAGAAGACTTGTCTGGCAAAACCTTCGCCGAACTGGTTCCTCCGGCAAAGAAATTCGCACAAGCAGTCAATGGCGCTGGTTTGAGCACCAACAACGCCATCTACGAACAAATCTTCGGCATGGCAGAATCTGCCGAAGCCATGCGCGTCGCGGGTTCTATGTTCGGTTCCATGCAGCACGTCGCCGGTTCGATCCAGCAAGTCGGCATCCACGAACAAGCTATCAGTTCCTACGTGTTCCCCTCCGGCGTCGGAATGTGGGCGGCAAGCGCCATGTCCGGCCTCACGATGTCTGGTGCCGGTATGTCCGGCATGACGATGTCGGGTGTCGGTATGTCCGGCATGACGATGTCGGGTGTCGGTATGTCCGGCATGACGATGTCGGGTGTCGGTATGTCCGGCCTCACCATGTCGGGTTTCGGTATGTCGGGTGTCGGTATGTCGGGAGTTGGCTTCGCCGCCCCGATGCGCCCCCGCCAGTTCTGGTTAGTTGCTGACGCCGAACTGATCGTCTACGGCGCCACCGAGCCCGACGCCACGGTCTACGTAGGCGGACAGCCGATTAAACTCAATGCTGACGGCACTTTCCGCTTCCAGATGTCTTTCCAAGACGGCTTAATCGACTATCCGATTTTTGCAGTAGCAGCAGACGGCGAACAAAACCGCGCCATCCACATGAAATTCGAGCGCGAAACCCCTGAACGCCACACCAATACCAAGGAAGATGCTGTTGTGGAATGGTTGGGCTAATTCCTTGCGATCGATCGCTATTAGGGCGATCGTGCAGGTTTGTGCCAATTTTTTAACCATCACAAGGTATAGTCTGAGCAGATCGTGATTTGTTAATCTTAATTCCAGACAACAACCCATAACACCCCCTATACACCGTTCTCCTGTTTTGAGGAGCGGTGTTTTTTGTATTTAGGACTTACTCAGAAATCGAGTTTTTATAGCAGAATAGCTCGCGGATCGGACGAGCAACAAAAGTTCTACCAATTCTTAAAAGTAGGGATAAATATAGATATATAGCAATCCTTGCAGGAGTTGTAAATTTTTTACCCCACCCCAGCCCTCCCCGCGAGTTCGGTCCGGGAGTAAGAAATTCACAAATGATTTAGGATGGCTATAGCAACCGCCAAGATGCTTAGGACGCGAAGCGTAAGACATCTTCTGCAGGCATGAACGTAAACAATCAAACTGAAGAGAGTTTTTTGCGGATTCGACTTTTTAACCAATACCAACATTTCTCAATCTTGTTAAGGTAGGCGAGAATACGGTGGTAAGTACAGCAGTGTACACCCCGCATTTTGAATCAGTGGCGAGGGGGCGCCCGCCTTTATGGAACGTGGCATGATCCATCACCACAACCTGTCCTGCTTCAAGTGTGGGATCTTACAACTTTCCAATTAACCCTCAAACACTGTTCGATTAGACGCCCCCTCAATAGTGAAGGAAGCAATCAGATTTTGGTTGCACTTTCTCTGCCATCCCGCCCGCCTTCACGCTACGGCGTGGCCGATTGACGGCTAAGTAGTGTCTGTTTTTTTGTGTTATTTTCTGCCTTTTTAACTCTCGACACATGGTACTCGGACTTACCAATTGCCGATAAATATAGCCCCAGTATTTACAATATTATGACGCCTGTGCTATCTGGATATTTTTCTACCAGTCTCAGTAAGAGCGATCGCCATCTTTGTGAGAGTATTAGCTGCTAGTAGTTCACCAAAAAAGTAGGCAGCCTCAAACCACAACGAAGACGCAAGTCCTCTGCCCTAGATCGCTCCCTAAAAACCTGAAAGCTGCGCAAAAAGTCCCGGCAGCCGTTCACTTAGGTGCGATCGCAAAAGTTAACTTAATGCCTTCAACACATTCAACGGATTGATGGCTATTGATGTTGCTGTTTGAAGGCTTTCGGCGCTGTCAACGGTCGCATTGCGGGCTATTGACACGTTGCGATAGTAATGATCTTCCTTATTTCAGAGCCTGCTTGAGGTCAATTTCACCAGCCACCGATCCCGCCCTGCTTTCTGCGGGCTTTTGTCCCAGGTCATCCGGCAAATGCACAGCTTCAATCGTAGGGCGATCGGCGATCGCATCTTTACTATTACTAATCATGTCAAAGAGTAACCTTTAAGGAGTAAGCAATGAGTCCTATTCAGCAAGCTCTAATATTCGTTGATTGTGAGACTGTCTCTCAAACGTTTTATGATGCTGTCATGGTAGGATGTCGTCTTGCTGGAGCTATTGCGGCCAAAGAATTGAGTCAACCAGGAAAAAAAGTTTTAATCTTGGAGGCAGGACAAACTAAGCATTTAACCCTTGCAGGCTTTCAAAGTTACATTGACACCTTCTACAGTGCGACGGGCAAAGGCGGGATGTTTTTGGGGTTAAACAAAAGGATAAAACCTTTATTCCCAGCCCGCAAGCCTATCCAGAAGGACTCTTATGGCCTAGGATTGGTGTTAACCCACCTGGCGCGAAAGGCCCTGGATATGGGACTTGGAGCGCACCCCCTTCAGTTACTTTAGTAGAGGCTAAGAGTCATTCGGTCTAGTCATTAATGACCTGGCACCATGCCTCAGTTAACCTCTAAAAATTTCATCTTTGAGCCGGACACAATAGCCCACCCTTTCTAATTTTCACGTTGAACATGAATATTTCCTCTTGGTTTCGCAAACTTTCTACTATTGCCCTGTCGATTCTCCTTAGCTTAACGATCTTTAGTGCTCCCGCTAATGCTTTTGTTGGGACAGATTACAATAAGTTGCGTTTGACTAACGCCTGTGTTAGCTGCGATCTATCGGGAGTGGATTTATCGGGACTGGATCTATATGGCGCAGTCCTCACTGGGGCAAATCTATCCCAGGCTAAACTCTCCGGTTCCCTACTCGTTGAGACAAACCTTGAAAAAGCTACTTTAACGGGAGCCGATCTATCCGGCGCTACACTAATGGGTAGCAGGTTGTCCGAGGCTAACTTAACAGGTGCTGATCTTTCTAAGGCAGATTTGTATAATGTCCTCATGATTAAAGCAGATTTAACGGGGGCAGATTTAACGGAGGCGGATTTAACGTCTGCCGTTATTTCTGATGCAAATTTGTCTAAGGCTGTGGGAAAAAGTGCCAAGTTACAAGGAGCAATTCTTTCTGGCTCAAAATTAGTCGATGCAGATTTTTCCAGTAGCAAAATGAGAAATACAAAGTTATCAAATGCTACTCTGACTGGCACTAAATTTCAGGCAGCAGATCTGTTTAATTCCCTGATGCCTGACGGGACTACTTATAACGGAGATGTCTCCAAATTTGGGGCTTATCAATGAGATATGAATCCTTAAGGATTCTTTTGATGGTGAGGCAGAAGAAGATTTTAAAACCCATCTTCGCCAGGGTACCTAAATCTATCCTTTAAGGATTTTCTTCGTCTCATCCCTAACTCTTTGCCGAGGTAGGGAAAAAGAATTTCAGGAACTCCACTTCGCAGACTAGGAATCTTAAGTCATGTTGACCAACAATGAGCGCAAGATGAAAAAATCTCCTATTACTGTTGAAGAATTCAATAACCAAGTAGCATTCATGAAGGATATGAGTGCTACAAAGATTGTCGTAGCTGAATTAGGGGGTGCTGTTCATCAACAAGTCCCAGGTGCGGATCCTTTAACTAGCAGACCGCATTTTAGTGACCAGCAATGATCGGATTTATTAGGATGGCTGAATTACCTTGGTGAAAAAGCTAAGGCCGAAGGTATGCAGTTGGTCTATCATCCCCATATGGGGACGGGAGTAGAAAACTTAGCTGATATCGATCGCTTAATGAACGGTACCGATCGCGAAAATGTTAAGCTGCTGCTTGATACCGCTCGTTTGTACTGCGCAGGAGTCGATCGGCTGAAAGTTACTCAAACATATGTCGATCGCATCGAGCACGTTCACTTGAAAAATATTCCTCAGGCAGTTTTAGAGGAATCCAAAGAGACGCATCGTGGCTTTTTAGATTCCATCCGCCCAGGGATCTTTACCCTTCCGGGAGATAGTGAGGGCGCAATTGAGTTTCAGCCAATTTTACAAGAGCTTGCTAAAGCTGACTATAAAGGATGGCTGATGGTAGAGGCAGAACAAGACCCTAATACCACTAATCCTTTGCAAGATGCGCTAACAGCTTGCAGTTATCTACGCAAAGTGACTGGTTTGTAGCAAAAACAGAACCCAGACCTGAACGAAGTAGGTCTGGGTTGTTCTCTCGTAAAAATCTACAGTTTCTCAACCGGAGTTTAGCCATGAGTGACGATCGAGAGCAGATCAGAGTGGTTTTTGAAGAAGTCTATGCAGCAAATGTTAGGGGACGCGACTTAGAGGGTTATGGAAAGATGTACACCGACTATGCTTTCTGGATGCCACCCGATCAAGCCGATCGGCGCGGAATTCCTGACATTGTTGAAGGCTTTGCCGCTCAGATCGCTAAGCAAGATATCGATCCAACCTTCATCGCTGAAGAAATCGAAGTGAGGGACAATGTTGGTTATGTCGTCGGTACATCTCACACTACGATTTACCCGCATGATGGCAGTCCATCTAAGGAAGTCAAATTTCGAGCACTATGGTTAATGAAAAAAGAGGGAGACACCTGGAAGATCGATCGCCAGATTTGGAATGTAAAGCCTGGGTAAGGCTAAGCTTGACCTAAAAAACTTAGCGGTAGAGTCTCGGGGCGCGTTTAGTAAAAAGTTCCGCATCAATAATGATTCTTTTTTCAAAACGCGCCCTGATTATTGGATGATATATAGCAATCCTAAATCATTCAGATAAATTTGTAGGGGTAGTGCCCCCGTGCCTACCCCCTATCTATCGGGGCAACCACGGGGGGATTGCCCCTACAATAATTACGCAAATCATTTAGGATTGCTATATATCATCCAATTTGGTATCTATTCACTTGCGAGCCGTTTAAGTATCAGTCTCATGAAACAAAGATTGAGTTTAGCGGCTTGACCAGTGTGCGTTCAAAGTTTTTGACCAAACTCTTACAGCGTTCTACCCAAGCATTCGACCCCTCAATCACCTAGGGGGTCGCCACCGGGACAAATCGAGATTTTCCTGGCACTGCTTTTTCGGCTTTGGTTGGCTTTGGGGCTACTTGGAACCGAATCTGGGTCAGGATTTGGGGATAGACATTTTGCACTGCTGCGGTGATTCTATCCGGGTGATACTCGTTGTCCAGCAGGATAGTAATCTTCGGGATATTGACCCGCAAGCGCCCGAAAGTAGTCGAGAGTATGGCTTAACAGTTCAATCAAGCTCAGATCGTCGGACATATTTGCAGCAGTGCAGCAGGTAAAGAAGGGAAAGCCCTGCGTATCGACTGCCAGATGGTGTTTGATGCAAGGAGTGCATTTGTAGTGACAAAACTTTTTGGAGTTCACACTCGCAGTACAGGTATGAAGGCAAATCACACCAGTTACAGCCTTTGTTATATGCGGTGCAGGACAGGACATTGCCCTTCTTCGTGTCAAATTAACATCACACGTAGTACCGGTCTGCTGTTTGACGATTAGGGTGCGATCGCCCCTGATTCAGGCCCCCTACTCCCCGCAGCGATTCGGGGGGATGCCAGGGGGATCTAGACTCAGGTAAAAGCTATATTTATCAGGGGTTTCTGTCTTAAGTTGACACCAATGGACAAGGCCTAAGTCCCTACTTTATTTCATCGGATTGACAACTGCTATCTCAGACAATTTTTTCAATATCTCTCTGTAGATAGATGTTGACTTAACTCGCTATCGAGAGTGTTAAATCAAAATTTGCACTTTTCACTCAACCATTATTAAGTAAGCTAAAGTTTACTTAAACTTTTATTGCACAAACTCGCTAAATCCAGCGAAACCAAAGAAAGCGAGTTATTAGAGAAAGAAGGCGATCGCACCGCCATTTCTCAAAAACAAATGCCAAAAATAAATTCCCTGCAGCAACGAAGCCAGAAGCGTCCCCGTCTTTTAGCCTTATTCGCTGTCACATTAGCCACCGTCTTACTGTTATTTATTCTGCCTGCACTGACTCAACAGCCAGTCGTGCTCACGATGTTGATGCAAAGCCAAGACATTCTTAACTGGAAACCCTTTGTCAAAGAATTTGAACAGAAAAACCCCGGCATTCGCATCAACCTCATAGAAGGACCTTTTGACACAAACCTCATAGAAAATCTTTACACATCTGCCTTTCTTTTAGGCGAATCGCCCTACGACATCATCAACATGGATATTGTCTGGGTTCCCAAATTTGCAGCCGCAGGTTGGGTAAGGGATTTGACAGACAAAATTCCCCCCAAAGAACTATCAAAATTCATCCAAGGTAACGTCGAAGGCGGGCGGTATCGGGGCAAACTTTACCGAATTCCCCACGCTTCCGATGCCGGAATGCTTTATTACCGCAAAGACATTTTAGAACAAGCGGGAATTCCAGCGCCGAAAACCTTTGAAGAGATGGTAAAAATATCTCAAAACTTGCAAAAACAGGGAAAAGCAACTTGGGGTTATCTGTGGCAAGGCAAACAATACGAGGGCGTCTCTGCGATGTTTGTCGAGGTACTCTCCGGTTTCGGGGGCTTTTGGGCTAACCCTCAAACTTTTGAAGTTGGGTTAGATAAACCGGAGGCAATTAAAGCAGTGGAATTTCTCAAAAATACGATCGCCTCCGGCATTTCTCCTCCGGGTGTCACCACCTACGGCGAAGAAGAAACCAGGCTGTTGTTTCAAAACGGCAAAGCGCTTTTTTTGCGAAACTGGCCCTATGTTTGGAAGCTGGCAAATGCCGAAGGATCGAATGTTAGAGGCAAAATTGCGATCGAGCCAATGCTCAGCAGTATCGGTAAAACAGGCGGTTCCTGCTTGGGCGGCTGGGGCTGGGGAATTGCCAAAACCTCAAAACATCCAGAACAAGCCTGGAAAGCAATTCAATACCTTACCAGCGAGGAAACCCAGCGCAAATTTATTTTACAAACCGGTTTAGTTCCCAGTTACAAATCCCTATTTACCAACAAAGAAATAGTCGCCAAATTTCCCCACTACCCGCAACTGCTAAAAGTAGTGGAACGGCCAGCGTTGCGCCCGCCCATAGCACAATACGCTCAAGCTTCTGATATTTTGCAGCGTTATTTGAGTTCCGCTTTTACCGGGAGAATGACTGCAGAACAAGCAATGAAAGCAGCAGCTAGCGAAACTCGCAATTTATTAGGCAGTTTGAAACAACCCAAAGCTTCGTAAATTTGACATCAGGCCTCTGTCAGAAACAGGCAAGATGCCTGTTCCACAAAGAGTTAGAAACAGGCATCTTGCCTGTTCCACAAAGAGTTAGAAACAGGCAAGATGCCTGTTCCACAAAAAGTTAATTCAATTGTGGGGTGGGCTTCTAGCCTGCCCCAAAATAAATTAAAGGTGAACAATATGCAATTAGACAAGATGCGACAGCGCGAACAAAAAACCGGATGGATATTAGTAGCACCAGCTTTGATAATTCTGATGCTAGTATTTGCTTACCCAATATTGCGCGCTTTTTGGCTGAGTTTATTCACCCAAAACCTCGGTACTGAATTAAAACTGGTTTTTTCCGGTTTTGCTAACTACAGTCGAATGTTAGGTGACGGGCGTTTCTGGCAAACTTTAGGCAACACCACAGTATTTACAGTCGCCTCTGTTGTGCTGGAATTAATTATCGGTATGGGCATTGCCTTAGTCTTAAATCAATCCTTCACAGGGCGCGGCATTGTTCGCACAATATCCTTGCTGCCTTGGGCGCTGCCGACTGCATTGATGGGAGTAGCTTGGGCGTGGATTTTTAACGACCAATACGGCGTAATTAACGACATTTTGAGGCGTTTGGGATTGATTCAAAATAGCATTAGCTGGCTGGGAGATCCGACTTTGGCAATGATGGCAGTGATTACAGCGGATGTGTGGAAAACTACGCCCTTTGTCAGCTTGCTTTTGCTAGCGGGATTGCAATCAATTCCCGGTGATTTGTACGAAGCACACGCGATTGACGGCGCCAGTAGCTGGCAGAGTTTCCGTCAAGTTACCGTACCCCTGCTGATGCCGCAAATTGTGATTGCTTTGCTGTTTCGATTTGCCCAAGCTTTCGGCATTTTTGACTTGATTCAGGTGATGACGGGAGGGGGACCGGCGGGGGCAACGGAGACGGTTTCTATCTACATTTACAGCACGGTAATGAGGTATTTAGACTTTGGGTATGGGGCGGCTTTGGTGGTGTGTACTTTTTTGCTGTTAGTGGCAGCCGTTGCGATCGCCGCTTACCTGTTATCGAGAGCCCGCGCCAGTCAATTTTAGATTTGGGATTTTAGATTTTAGATTGGTACTGGTTAAGTTAGTTTGCGATCGCGCACAGAGCCCAGAAACCGGGTTTCTTCGTAAATTTCTCGTTCCTGTTCGCAAAACTCATAGAAACCGGGTTTCTCACCGCACAATCCTATTTCTTGAAAATCTTGTGGGGTGGGCATCCTGCCCGCCGCAAAAGTTAAATCTAAATGCAGAACAACTTAGCACGTTCCTTTAATTGGTATAAATTATGTCGATCGCCCGCGAACAACCCACAAAAAAAACCTTTGACATCCGGCAATTAATCTTGCCAATCTCAGCGATATTAATTGTCGCATATTTCCTCGCACCTATTATCTGGCAGGTGCTAACTTCTTTCAAAGTAAATGCGGATATTTCGGCAATTCCCAACGTCTACATTCCCAAACGAATTACTTTCGAGCATTACCTGTCCCTCTTCCAACGTCGCCCGTTTGCTCTTTATATTTTAAATAGCGCTTTTGTTTCGATTACTTCAACATTGCTGTGTTTAGCAGTAGGCGCTCCCGCAGCTTACGCTTTAGCGCGGTTGCGGCTGTGGGGCGAGAAAATCATCCTGGCAACTGTGACGATTGTGACGCTATTTCCGGCGGTGCTGCTATTTTTGGGACTGCTGGAAATTGTCAAAGCTTTGGATTTAGGCAATAATTATTTAGCCTTAATTATTCCTTACACTGCGATCAATCTGCCTCTGACAATTTTGGTGATGCGGAGTTTCTTTCAACAGTTGCCAAAAGATTTGGAAGATGCGGCTAAAGTTGACGGATACAACACTTTTCAAATGCTGTGGCAAATCGTGTTACCGATGACATTTCCCGCCTTAGTCACAACCGGAATTCTGACGTTTATTTCAGCTTGGAACGAGTTTATTTTTGCACTGACATTTATGACTCGCGAATCTCTAAAAACAATCCCCGTCGCCACGGCTCAACTCAGCGGCGCGTCCGTCTTTGAGATTCCTTATGGGCCGATCGCCGCAGCTACCGTTTTGGGAACTTTGCCCTTGGTTTTGTTGGTTTTGGTGTTCCAGCGGCGCATCGTTCAGGGTTTAACTGCGGGGGCGGTAAAAGGATAAATCGATTTTAGATTTTAGAACTCGTTCCTAGGCTCTGCCTGGGAACCGATATCTAGAGGCTCTGCCTCGCTTTTTAAACAGGAAAATTGGAGGCAGAGCCTCCGGATCTGCGTGACCAGGCAGAGCCTGGTAACGAGCAAACAATCAACAGTCAACAGTCAACAGTCAACAGTCAACAGTCAACAGTCAACAGTCAACAGTCAACAGTCAACAGTTTAAAAACCATGGCAAAATTGCAACTAAAAAACCTCAATAAAACCTACAGCCCTAAAGTTGTTCCCGTAAAAGACATTAGTTTGGATGTCAGCGAAGGGGAATTTCTGACCTTGCTGGGGCCGTCGGGGTGCGGCAAATCTACGACGCTGAGGTTAATTGCAGGGTTGGAACAGCCAACTAGGGGCGAGATTAGAATTGGCGATCGCAATGTCACTTATCTCAGACCGGGCGATCGCGATATTGCCATGGTTTTTCAAAGTTACGCCCTTTATCCGCACATGACAGTATACGAGAATATGGCATCGAGCCTCAAACTTCGCAAAATCTCCTCCAGCGAAATCAATCGGTTAGTCACGGAAGTTGCAACATCCCTCGGATTGACGGAATTAATCGATCGCAAACCCGGAAAACTATCAGGCGGACAGCGGCAGCGAGTCGCCCTCGGCCGCGCATTAGTTCGCCAACCGGAAGTATTTTTGCTCGACGAACCTTTGAGCAATCTCGACGCATTATTACGAGAAAAAGTTAGGGCAGAACTCAAACAATTATTTTCCTCCCAAAAAGCTCCTGTAGTTTACGTAACTCACGACCAAACCGAAGCAATGACGCTTTCTACAAAAGTCGCAGTTCTTAACAGCGGCAACGTGCAGCAACTAGACCCGCCACACTTAATTTATACCCGTCCTGCAAATCAGTTTGTAGCGGGTTTTGTGGGCAGCCCGCAAATGAATTTGCTCGTGCTTAAATGCCAGGGCAATTTTGCTGTGTTGGGGGATTTTCGAGTTCGACTACCAGATATGCCGACTGTGCCGCCAGAAATTGTGTTGGGAATTCGCCCGGAACACGTCGGCTTTGCAGATGTAGAGGCCGGCAATATGTCCGCCCCAGAGGCAATTCAAGGTGAGGTTTATTTAGTGGAAAACTTGGGAATGCAAAATTTAGTTAGCGTCCGAGTTAAAGGTTTGGAGTCAGTCACGGTGCGGGCTTTACTGCCAAATGACCGCCACTGGAATTCGGAAATTGTAGAGCTGGTTTTTCCGCCTCAGTTGCTGCACTGGTTTGACGTGAAAACTGGCGATCGCTTGCAATAAGAATTGGCCCTGTATAGCATGATTGATTGAAAATGGTCTAACCTTGTGCTGAAAAAAACCTTTTCTGCTTCTAACTAATTTATGACTTTAGTTAGAGGTAGAAGTATTTGCCTGCTGTTAATGTGAAATAGGTGTTGAAAAAAGCTAATTGGCTGACACATAGGTGGCGTGTTTACCAAATTTTATCGCTAACCTATAACTCTATTTATGTGGTTAATGGCAAGTAGAAGCTAAGTTGGCTTTCCCTCGCCTTAGCTGCGGATTTTGCAGCAAGTCAATTAGATGAAAAAATGTTGAAAATTATCACCAATCAACTTAGGGAGTATGACCGAGATGAATTTGATTTCCACAGCCATTGCTCGCATCAGTTCCCTGCTTAAGGGCTTTCAAATCAAGAGTTTTTTGAGTGTTGTCCTAGTCGGTTTTCTGCTGCTAACAACAAGTGTTGATTCCGGAAGCAGTAACAAAGGTTTTGGCGCGCAAGCCAGCTCAAAAGCCGATCTAAACAATCCTGAAAGACCCCAAACAACGCGGGAATGGAGGCAAGAAGCTCGCGAAACCTCAGACTCTCCGGGCGAACGAGCTCAGAAGATTGGGCAAGAGGCAGGAGCAGCCGTGAAAGAATTCGGGGAGATGTACCAAGACACTGCTAAGAGAAGTATCCGCGAATTAAAGGGTAACTAGCTCCACCTAAAAAAATATAACACTGAGAAACCTCAGGGCTGTAGGGGCGCGGCCAAGAGTTCCTGCCCTTCCGGGTTTCTGAACACCTGAAAAGTTTGACGTTTAAATAAGTTAAGCAACTTAATACGGCAGACGCAATCAATTAGGCGAGCATAAATAAACAAGGACGGACGCTCATAAACCCGGTTTCTCATGTGAAACTGGGTTTTTGATTTGGAAGCCTTTTATGTTAAATTAAATCACATCCGCGTTAAAAACCCCTTGATAAGACTCGGCAGTTGAAATCGATCCTATAGAACCCATTTGAGATCTTTTTAGGGGGTAACTGGAGCAGCAAGTCGTTTGAGCATCAATCTGATAAAACAAAGCTTGAGCTTGGCATTGGCAGCTTCAAGTGTGCGGTCAAAATTTTTGACTAAACTCTTGCATCGCTCAACCCTTGCATTCGATCTTTCAATCACCCCGGAAAGCTGCAACCGGAACAAATCCCGATTGTCATGAAAGACTCCTTGTCAGCTTTTGATGGCTTGGTGGAGAGTTCAAACTGGATCTCGGTCATAATTTGAGCATAAATCTGCTCCAATGAGCTCGTCAGTTTTTCACTCCTGATAACCACGATCTAGCAAGATGGTAATCTTCGGCAGTGCCAGCGGTTTAGATGTGAAGTAATCGATATTTTGGGTCAGCATTTCAATCAACCCCGAGGGTCATCAGATACGCTGGCTTTGGTGCAGTGGGTAAAGAAGGGGAAGCCCAATATATCAACTGCTATAGCAATCCTAAATGATTATACTCGTTACCAGGCTCTTCCTGGTAACGCATATCCGGAGGAAGAGCCTCCATAGTCTGGGCCGAGGCAGAGCCTCGCTTACATCGTAACCAGTTAACCAGTTATTGAAACTGATGCGAGGATTGCTATAGAGGTCTTTTAATCCCATTTGTTGTCTTGTAAAAACAAAAGCCTTTCGACTCAATCCCTGCATTGCAGGTGTTTTTCACCCATGAGTGAGTCAATCATGATTAGAGTTATCCAGTGAGGCTTTTTTTTTACTTCCGCACTCGTCCATGTAATTCAGTCATAAATTTGTCTAATATCTCATCTTCACACCACTGTTTGTAATGCCAGAAGACCGTTGAATAGGGTGGAAAATCTTTGGGTAAGTCTGCCCAGTTGCAACCATTCTTGAATTGATACAATATCCCGTTGAGAAGGTGCCGCGCCAGTCCACACTGGGGGTCTTGTTTTCTTCTTGTGGGGTAATAATGGCTCTATTATTTCCCACTATGAGTCTGTTACATCGCTTGAATACCCCATTTACTCCCCCATCTGCTTTTAATTCACCACTTTTAGCTATCCTACCCGATTGGCAAAAAGATCTAAAAAGGGTTCCATAACATAATTTGTGATAAGTCGTCGGTACTTTGAACGGGTCTATCTTTTTTTACCCCAAGTGGGTCAACGTCTTACCTTGTCTAGCTTCTAACGGGGTTATCACCCCCCAGCCCCGAATAAGCGCCACTTTTATCAAAGGGGGATGAGGGCTGTAACTCAGATTAGGTCTAGCTCTTAGCTCTCTTTGTCACCCCCCAGCCCTGCTAGAGTCAACAAAGGTTCAAAATTAGCCGATCGCAGAGGGTCAGCTAAAGTTTCTACTAGCGATGATTTCTAAAACCATTGAGTAAGATTTGGCTGTTGCAGTAATTGAGCCAGAGTCCGAGTTAATTGTTTGGCTGCTTTTCCCGGTTCTACATAGGCTAAAGCTGTCCAATACTGCGCTTGTTTTAACTCGGTAATTTTTGATTGAAAGTTTCCCTTGACTAACCTGAGTAAAAATTCCGATAGGTCCCGCAAACGCTGCTGGCTCAAACTGCTTAAAAGTACCTTGCGAACTGTGCTATCCATTTTATATAATTCTTCATCAAATTCGCTGCACAAACCAGACAAGAACAAATTAGAAACTGTAATGCAAGGCACTTATAATTTTGACCAAAAAGGGTAAGCCCAAAAGCGATGAAGCAAGTCAGGTGCCAACGCTAGGGGGAAAGCTGCATCACAAGTAAATTCCAGATGAGCTTCAGTAAAACGATTTCTAAAGGGTTGAATGCACTTGATAGCATCTTGTTCTTTTAGGTCATTGCCAGTGGCTGTAAATTCAGTCATTGCAGCAGTTCGATTCCTTTTTGAAAGCCTTTACTATCTGCAGCAAACATTTTCAGAGTGTCAAATTTAGCAATTTCCGCAGCCGTTGTCTCTTTCCAAGAAGATTCTGGGATAGGGTTTAACCAAACAATTGTTCTAACTTGCTGTTTTAAGCATTTTAAAAATGATTCAGTTTCACGAATGCGCCTAGGAATATAATCTCGCCTTGCTGCACCAGCATCGCTAAAGATTAAAACAACTGTGTGTTGAGAGGAAAGGCGCACTAAAACTTGTTCTAGGGAAATTTCAGTATTAAACTGCGGGTCACAATACAACTCACCCTTGGGATAATTATTAAAATAATAGCAGGACTGGAATGCTAAACATCCCGTTTGTTGTGCAGTAGCAACTAACTGCCGAGATAAAACATGAAATGGTTGCATAGAACCTTTCTGATCGATCAGCAGCAATAGGGGACTATATTTGAGTCGGCGCAATTTCTGGACAGGCAAAACTAATTTACCTTGACGTTTGATTTTTTCTATAGTAGCAGCAACATCTAATTCTAGTCCCGTTCCTGTAGGAATTGATCGTTTGAGGTTATACCAACCCTGTATCATTTGTTGGCGTGTAACAGGCAAATAGTCGGGCTTCCCTGTTGGCTTAAAAGCTACCCAATCTTGTGACTGAGATGTTCTGACAGCTTTTACGACTTCACTATTTTCATCTATCGAAGTAGAGGCAACTGATTGGGGCATGGCTGGGAAAAAGAAATACTTTTCGGTCGAGTGTCTGGGAGTCCGAGAGGCTGTAGGAAGGGGTTGTCGGTGTTCCGCTGGAAAGTTAGGAGTGTCGGGCTTTGATGGTTCGGAAGACTGGACAGGATAGGCAGATTTTTGGGGAAAGATATCCTGAAAGATTGCATCAAATTGCTGTTTTTGAGAACTCGTTTTTACCCAAATAGTTTTTAGTAATTGCTTCAAAGACTCTGGTTCTAACGGGTAAATATCTGCTTCTAAAGCCTCTATCAGTAAATTGTAATCACAAATTCCTAGAGGAAACCCCGCCTTCCGTAGTTGGCTGAATAATTCGTAGAAGGGCAAGCTAAGTTCAATCGGAATCTTCATCTTCATCTCCTAAATCCTCAGCTATTTGTAAATCCTCTCGGTTTTTCAGTAATGTACTAGCATAAGGTATCTTCCGCTGTTGTAAAAGTTTCTCAAGTTCCGACTGAGGTACGTGTAGATGCAAAGCCATAAACCAATCTAGCAATTCACTGATGCTAATCTTTTTGCCAAAATCTCCTTTTTCCTCATCCATTACCTTACGAAGATTTAAAAATCTATCTAGAGTTCGACTTGTTAAGTTTTTTGACCATTGGTTCCCCATCTTAGCTTCGACAATTCTTTGTAAATCTAGCTTTTTAGGAAAATCGACATAGTGATATAGACAGCGTCTTAAAAAAGCATCGGGCAACTTTTTTTGAGCATTGCTAGTAATAAAAATAATCGGAGCAAAATCTGCTTTTGCACGAATTTCTTCTCCTGTTTCCCGGACAAAAAAGCGTTTTTCTTCAAGTTCCAAGAGTAAATCGTTCGGAAAATCGGTATCAGCTTTATCAATTTCATCAATTAAAACAATCATGCGCTGACCATTTTGAGAAGCTTTGAAAGCTTTGCCGATCGCTCCCCATGTAATGTAAGCTGCATGGTTGGGGTCATTGAGGCGAGTGTTAATGTTTTGTTTTTCTAAGGAGTCTGTCGCTGACAGTTGTGCATCGTACAGTCGCTTAACAGCATCATAAATATACAAGCCATCTCGCGCTTGGTCTGTGGATTTAATATACCAATCAGCATAAGGCCATTTAACATTATAGCGTTTGCTAAATTCATAGGCAACAGCTTTAGCTAAGTTCGTTTTACCGCATCCTGGCTCCCCTTCCAGCAGTAATGGTCTTTTCAGGTTAATCGCCAACCGAACAGCTTCAACTAAACCCTCGCTAACATCTGCTAAATATGGATAAAGGGGTTCTTGTGTCTCAGGATCGAGTTCACCAGCTTGGGGCTGAAATTCGATCGCCCCAGTGAATTCAAGTTGAGACTTCATTTTTTCTGGATTTTTTGCCATGAACTTTGATGTTCCTCCCATTTTAAGTTACAAAGACTATAGACAGACTTTAGCAAAGCTTCTGGTTGCCCTTGTTGACTTTCACTCCAAATAAATTCGCTGATGTTGTCAATAGGTGGGTAATTTGATAAATCATCATTTATGGTTTGCTTAATAAATGATTTCACTTCTTCGAGATTTGTCCAGCTTATTATATCACTCTTGTTAAATTTAGAGCTAACAGGAATTCCCTTATATGGATCGTTGCGATCGTCCCCATCTAAAGCGTTATATTCCCCTTGAGATGATGCTTGTAAGTCAATCGATACCATCAAAAGTTTTTGCCTGGGTTGTTCGTTAGAGAATGCTTTTACTAGAGGTTGATACAAGAGATTGAATAATTCTTCAAATTCAGTTAATTTTTGCCGCTCTTGGGTAAAAAACAATAAGGCTATAGCTTTATTGTTTTTCAGCATTTTTTTGTGAATTTCTTTAGCAATTGCGTCAGGGTTTTTCTTTCTCTCAAGCTTTTCAGGAAGTCTGAGTCCTGTAATAATGGTACTCAGCCTATCTTGAGAATCTGAGTGAATCAGACTGTTAAAAGAGATTTCAACTGTTTGGATACTGTCATCAAGTGGTTGAATCAGAGTTTTGAGTAACCAAAATAGAGGGATCTGCTCCTCGGAAACCGGGGCAAATTTTAAACAGACTAAATTTTGAGAGTTTCGGGCTAAGGCTTGGAAAATTTTAATTTGAGTTTTATGGTTTAACTGCCACAACAAAATTTCTAGCTTTTTCCAATCAGGCATTTCTCGCGTGTTCATACCTATTTCATGGCACTCAAAATCTAAAACAGTACAAATAGTTTTAAAAGCCTCATATTCGATGGCTGTTTCTCCTTTTAAAAATTTATTCCAAGTTCCGTGACTGTTATCTTTGATTTTTAGATAATCATTGAGAAAATTTTCTATGCTCAGGCTGTAGTAGGGAATAAAATAATCTTTAATATCTTGCAATTGAAATTTCTGGCAATTTAATTCGGGCATCGCCTCAAGCATAAGATTTGCAGCATCACCAATCAGGATATCCTGCTGAGCTAGGTATTGAAGGTCTGTTTCATCTAGACCATCTTCCAGTGTTTGGTTGCGAAGTGCCAACCCTTGTTCAATTTTATATCGGGCTACTTGCCAACGAACCTGCCGCCTGCCACCTCTTGTTTCTACCCTGGCGTTGACTGCTTTCAGTTTTGCCGATCGCACTTTCCAGCCCATTACTACATATCCTCCAATTTGTCAACGATCTGTTTACAAGTAATTTTTTAGCGATCTTTTACATAGTCGATAAAAGTTGGGAGAGTTGAATTACAAGACTACAAGCAATAAGGATTTGCAAAATGAAAGATAACATCAATGACATTCCGTCTGGCGGGATCGGTATAAAAATTATTGGCAAAATTGCCGATGAACTTTCTTACACTCGCATTTCTGGCCGCAACTGTTTGTTCATTATAAAATATTACCAATCCACACACAACACTCAAGCTAATTGTTGGAAGCGGGCGATAAATATTCTGAACAGCTTTAATTGGTTGCAAGAGCAACGAGAGCAACAATCCGATCGCAATTCTAACCAGCCACTGAAAAAAATCAGCTTAAAACTCAATACTGATATCAAGGGTGTTACTGAAGTTTTACAGTGGGTAGAGCAGTTAGAGGACCTACCGATTCCCGAAGCAGTTTTTTGCCAATTTAAGCTGATCGCCGTCGAAGGGTTTACAAATGTTGTTCGCCATGCTCATAAAGATATGCCATTAGAAACTCCGATCGAGCTGGTGATTGCTGCATTTAACGATCGCCTAGAACTCGAAATTTGGGATAGCGGAGAGCCTTTTGATTTCAAATCAAAGCTGGAGGAAGAATTGTCAGAAAAAAGTCCGTTTAGCTGGAACGATCTGGAATTTACGTTTCACTAAACATGACTTTTTGTATGCAGGGGTGGCCATAAACCGGGTTTGGCATGGTGGTTGAGCGTAGCCGAAGCTCAACCACCTGTTTTTTTACGAAAATACTTCGCTGTTACGGTTACAGATTCGATATTGCTAAGTAGATGAGTGGGAAAATATGTATGCAATCTAAAGCGAGGCGCAACAAAGTGAAGTGTCAGTGCGATCGATCGCACTGAGTCGGCATCAGTTGTTGTTTCAAGTGTGTCTGATAGAATTTTGGTAAAATATTTTTGGGATAAGTCAGCGTTTAACAATCTCGCTGCCTATTTTTTGAAAGTTATAAATGGGTTAAATAATTACGATATCAGCGTTTCAGGCTGGTTGTTACCTCCCCGGGTTTTGGACTAATAGCAATAATTTTTCAGGGGTTTTGCGAAATTCTTCCCCAAATCGCTGATAGATATATAGAGTTAAAGGAAATTCTCATGGACGAACAACGCTTTGCTGCTTATCTAAATCTGATTCAACAACTCCTCGATTGTCCTAACGGTGGAGAGAATGATATTCTCAACGCCAATCGAGAGTTGGTGGATGCCGATTTGCTGCAAGTCATGGAAGTGGTAGCGGCCGATATGGCAGAAAAAGGCAACTCAAATGCAGGTTGGTTGCAAAATCTAGCGGCACAATTGGCTAATTATATCGGTAATACTGCAACTCCTCAAGAGTATTTGTCTTTTTTAATGGAGGTGTTGCAGGCAACGTCAGACAGTGAGGGAAATCCTCAAGTTGTGTATCCTATTTTACAACAAAATCTTGACAAATTGAATCTAAAGTTTGCCGAAATATTGCAAGAGTGGGCAACCTCGATATTTACAGAAGTCACATTAGAAAAAGCTGAAAAAATCGCAATAGTTATTTTTAATTTTGGTCACTTAATTTGGCAGTTTTTTCTAGGTAACCGGGCATGGAATATAGAAATTAGCATCGCTTGTTACGAATCAGCTTTAAGAGTTTGTACCTCCGAACAATTTCCCCAATATTGGGGAACGATTCAACATAATTTGGGTATTGCCTGCGATCACAGAATTTATGGAGAAAAGGCTCAGAATATAGAACGGGCGATCGCTTGTTACGAATCTGCTTTAAAAGTCCGCCCCCGCGAACAATTTCCTCAAAAATGGGCAATGACTCAAAATTGTTTGGGTGTTGCCTACGATCACAGAATTAATGGAGAAAAGGCTCAGAATTTAGAACAGGCAATTGCTTATTTTGAGTCAGCCTTAATAGTGTACACCTACGAACAATTTCCTCAACAATGGGGAGGGACTCAACATAATTTGGGTCTTACCTATACAAACAGAATTCAGGGAGAAAAGGCTCAGAATATAGAACGAGCGATCGCTTGTTTCGAGTCAGATCTCATAGTCAGCACCCTCGAACAATTTCCCCAACAATGGGCAATGACTCAACATAATTTGGGTATTGCCTACGGCAACAGAATTCAGGGAGAAAAAGCCCAGAATATAGAACGGGCTATCGCTTGTTTTGAATCTGCTTTAATAGTCCGCACCCCCGAACAATTTCCCGAACAATGGGCAATGACTCAACATAATTTGGGTTTGGCCTACACCGAAAGAATTCAGGGAGAAAAGGCCCAGAATATAGAAGGGGCGATTGCTTGTTATGAATCTGCTTTAATTGTCCACACCCCCGAACAATTTCCCGAACAATGGGCAATGACTCAACATAATTTGGGTTTTGCATACACCGAAAGAATTCAGGAAGAAAAAGCCCAGAATATAGAACGGGCTATCGCTTGTTACAAGTCTGCTTTAACAGTCTACACACGCGAACAATTTCCTCAAGATTGGGCAATGACTCAACATAATTTGGGTATTGCCTACGGTGACAGAATTCAGGGAGAAAAAGACCAGAATATAGAACGGGCGATCGCTTGTTACGAGTCAGCTTTAATCGTCCATACTCTCGAACAATTTCCCCAAGATTGGGCAACGACTCAAAATTGTTTGGGGAATACCTACATGAACAGAATTCAGGGAGAAAAAGCCCAGAATATAGAACAGGCGATGGCTTGTTACGAGTCAGCTTTAATAGTCCGCACCCGCGAACAATTTCCCCAAGATTGGGCAATGACTCAACATAATTTGGGTGTTACCTACAGTCAAAGAATTCACGGAGAAAAGGCCCAGAATATAGAACGGGCTATCGCTTGTTACAAGTCTGCTTTAACAGTCTACACACGCGAACAATTTCCCCAAGATTGGGCAATGACTCAACATAATTTGGGTCTTGCCTACGGTGACAGAATTCAGGGAGAAAAAGCCCAGAATATAGAACGGGCGATCGCTTGTTACGAATCTGCTTTAATAGTCCTCACCGGCGAACAATTTCCCCAAGATTGGGCAATGACTCAACATAATTTGGGTAATGCCTACCGCAACAGAATTCAGGGAGAAAAAGCCCAGAATATAGAACGGGCGATCGCTTGTTTCGAGTCAGCTTTAAAAGTCCGCACCCCCGAACAGTTCCCCCAAGATTGGGCAATGACTCAACATGGTTTGGGTATTGCCTACAGTCAAAGAATTCAGGGAGAAAAGACTGAGAATATAGAACAGGCGATCGCTTGTTTCGAGTCAGCTTTAATAGTCCGCACCCCCGAACAGTTCCCCCAAGATTGGGCAATGACTCAAAATGGTTTGGGTATTGCCTACAGTCAAAGAATTCAGGGAGAAAAGACTGAGAATATAGAACAGGCGATCGCTTGTTACGAGTCAGCTTTAATAGTCCGCACCCGCGAACAATTTCCCCAAGATTGGGCAACCACTCAAAATAATTTGGGTATGGCCTACAGAGAGAGAATTCAGGGAGAAAAAGCCCAGAATATTGAACGAGCTATTGCTTGTTACGAGTCAGCTTTAATAGTCCGCACCCGCGAACAATTTCCCGAAGATTGGGCAACCACTCAAAATAGTTTGGGTCTTGCCTACAGAGAGAGAATTCAGGGAGAAAAATCCCAGAATATAGAACAGGCGATCGCTTATTTCGAGTCAGGTTTAATAGTTTACACCTACGAACAATTTCCCCAACAATGGGCAAGGATTCAAAATGGTTTGGCTGCTGCCTACAGCACCAGAATTCAGGGAGAAAAGGCTCAGAATTTAGAACGGGCGATCGCTTGTTTAGAGTCGGCTTTAATAGTCCGCACCCGCGAAAAATTTCCCCAATATTGGGCAGGGACTCAAAATAATTTGGGAAATGCCTACTGTCAGAGAATTCAGGGAGAAAAGGCCCAGAATATAGAACAGGCGATCGCTTGTTACGAGTCTGCCTTAATCGTCCACACCCGCGAACAATTTCCCGAAGATTGGGCTAGGATTCAACTTAATTTGGGTGCTGCCTACGGTCAAAGAATTCAGGGAGAAAAAGCCCAGAATATAGAACAGGCGATCGCTTGTTACGAGTCTGCTTTAAAAGTCTACACTCCTACCGCTTTTCCTTTAGATTGCTTGCGATCGGGTAGAAACCTCGGCGATACCGCTTTCACTGCTGGTTTCTGGGAGATTGCGATCGAAGGATACGAACAAGCGATGACAGCGGTAGAATACAGTAGAAGTTGGGCAACTTCGGACGATCGCCGCCAACAAATGGTAGCAGAATCGATCGATGTTTACGAAAACGCCATTCAAGCTTGCATCAACAGCGGCAAACTAGAAAAAGCCCTAGAATATTGTGACAGAACCCGTTCCAAGTATTTAGTCGATTTAATGCACAGCAATGACGTGTATGCTAGCGGTAAAATTCCGCCTGAAGTTGAAAAGTATTTGCGGGAGTTTGAGGCGAAGCAGCGTGAAATTGACGCAGAAGTTGAACAACTCCGCAATCCATCGCCCGGGAATAAAGAATTAGCAACTGCGGGGAGTCAGTCACGAAATCGGGCGGATTTTGCTGCTTACACGAACAAGATAGAACAATTGGAATCCGAGAAACAGGACATCTGGCAAAACATTCGCCGTTTAGATCCAGTTTTATCGGGACAGCTTCAAGTCGATGGGATGAAGTTTGAGGCAATGCAGCAACTCATCAACAATTCACAGACCGCAATTATCTGTTTTTATACTACCAATCAAGCCACTCATGTTTTCGTAATTTACAAGGATAAATCCCCACAAATTCACACTTGTCAGGAAGAGGGTTTGGAAACTTTTCAACAGTGGATTCGCGAGAGTTGGTTGTTGCCTTATTTAGTAGCTAAAAAAACTTGGAAACGAGAAATGGGTAATTTTTTAAGCCAGTTGTCGCAGCGGTTAAAAGTTAATGAGTTGATTGATAAATATCTAAATGGCATTGAAGAATTGATTGTGCTTCCGCATCTGTATTTGCATCAGATTCCGTTGGCGGCATTGCCGATTAACCCCCCCCAACTCCCCCTTGCTAAGGGGGGGCTAAGAGAAGGACAAGATTTTTCCCTGGTTGAAGGGCAGCTACAGCAGGAGAATGCCCCTTTGCTAAGCAAGCAAGAATCTCTTCAATCTCCCCCCCTTAGCAAGGGGGAATCCCTTCAATCTCCCCCCCTTAGCAAGGGGGGGCCGGGGGGGGTTCTTAGCGATTATTTTCTAATTCGTTACGTTCCCAGTTGCAAAATATTAGAGTATTGCCATCAACGCCCAACCATCGAATCGCCACAATACGGCATCGTAGAAAATGCCACTGACGACCTCTATTTTACACCTTTCGAGTGCGAAGAAATTACCAAAATTGTTCCGATCGAGCAACACTTAAAAGGACGCGAACAAGCAACAGTCGCTAATTATCGCAATTTGGTGAAACAAGTTAATGTCCTACACTCCAGCCACCATGCCAAATCGCGTTTGGACAATCCTTTAGAATCCGAATTATTACTGGGGGATGGGACGATCCGGCTAGGAGAATTAATGACTCCTGGTTGGCGTTTGCCGGAATTGTCAGAGGTGTTTCTATCCTGCTGCGAAACCAATTTAGGAGAGACGACAATTACCGACGATCTGCTCACCTTGGGAACCGGGTTTTTGTGTGCGGGTGCTCGGAGTGTAGTCAGCACGTTATGGGCGGTGAATGATTTGGCTACGTCGTTGTTTTCGATTTTTTACTATCAGTTTCGGCAGACTGGTTGCAGTCGCCCGGATGCGTTGCGGCGCGCTCAGATGAGGTTGCGGACGATTTCGGGTGCGGAGTTGGAAGCGCTGTACAAGCCGCAAATAGATGCGATTTTCCTGAAAATTAATCAGAATTTAAATCTGACGAAAGGTCTCTATGCACAGTCAAATCCTTTTGCTGATTTGATTTATTGGTCGGGGTTTATTTGTCAGGGTTTGCATTGAGTGGGCGGGTTCACCAACCATCTATGAAAATCACAAACCATCTGATAAACCAGCCCCCTTCCTACTCTTAAGCCCACGCAGCCACACACACAACCCGAAAACCATAGTTGGCGAAGCCGACATCGGGCGCAAGGTTGATGCGACAAGCAGAACGGCAGTTCCACGGATCGCTGTCCCACGAACCTCCGCGCAGCAGCCTCGTTTGGTTATCCTTTTTGGTATTGACTAATAAATGAATACTATTGTGATAGCGATTATCATTACAAGTATCATCCCAGACCGTACCATCAGTAGGCGCACCTTGATAGCGATCGTGCCAAGGATCGGCGCACCACTCCCAAACGTTCCCGTGCATATCGTAGAGTCCAAAAGCATTCGCTACGCCCAGGCTACCCACAGGCGTTGTTTGTTGGCGGAAAATTCCTTTAGATCCTCGATCGTAGGAATCCCACCACTTGTTCTCTCGATCGCCCTTACCTCTATAATTTGCTAAATCAGTCGTCATCGTTTCCCCAAAATGAAAAGGTGTTGTTGTCCGGGCGCGACAAGCATATTCCCATTCGGCTTCGCTAGGAAGGCGGTAGCTTCTACCTGTTTTTTGAGATAATCTGGCACAAAACTCGATCGCCTGATACCAAGAAATTTGTTCTACAGGTCGGTTTTCCCCTTTAAACCGAGATGGACTGGAGTCAAGGTCGTAATGAATTTTTGGTAATCTAGCTACTGCTTGCCATTGTACTTGAGTAATCAGGTATTTTCCCATCATAAAAGGTTTGATTGTCACCTGATGTTGAGGTCTTTCAGAGTCTAGGCTTTCTACTTCAGTTTCTAGTGAACCCATGATGAACCTTCCCCTAGGAATAGAAACCATTTCTAAGTTGGTGTCATCGCCTAAGTCTTCGGTAAAATATGGAGCTTGTTTGATTTCGCGTTGACCAATTTCGCCTTCAGAATTGACGGTAACAGTTTCAAAGGTGAAAGTTTTAGCCGGGACAGGACGGGGAGGTAAATTAACTTCCACTCCAGCAACAATCGCATAATCTCCTGTCTTGGGTAAGCTATCAAACAACCGAGTTGCTTCTGTGCGATATCCTAGCGCTGTTTGTTTCATAGCTTCTGCTAGAGTCAACAAAGATTGAAAATTGGCTGCTCGCAGAGGGTTAGCTAAAGTTTCTACTAGCGAAGATTTCTGCAACCATTGAGCAAAATTTGGCTCTTGCAGTAATTGACCCAGAGTCCGACTTAATTGTTCTGCTGCTTTAGAGGGTTCTACATAAGCTAAAGCTGTCCAATATTGAGCTTGTTTTAATCCTGGAATGTTCGATCGAAAGTTCCGCTTGACATACTTGAGTAAGAATTGCGAGAGTTCCCTCAAACGAGGCTGGCTCAAATGTTGTAAAAGTTCTTGGCGAACAGCGAGATCCATTTCATAGAGTTCTTCATCAACTTCGCTGCACAAACCTGACAATAATAAGTCAGAAACTGCAATCCAAGGCACTTGTAATTTTGGTCTAAAAGGGTAATCTCGCAACCGATAAAGCAAGTCCGGTGTTAAAGCTAGGGGAAAAGCTGCATGACAAGCAAATTCCAGATGAGTTTCAGTAAAACGATTTCTAAAAGCTTGAATGCGCTTCATAGCCTCTTGTTCTTTTGGGTCGTTTCCCGTGGCTGTAAATTCGGTCATTGCAGCACCTCGATTGCTTGTTGAAAGCCTGCACTATAGCAATCCTAAATCATTTGTGTAATTCTTGTAGGGGCAAACCCCCCGTGGTTGCCCCGATGCAGGCAGGGGTAGGCACGGGGGCACTACCCCTACATCTTTTTACGACTCCTGCAAGGATTGCTATATCTGCGGTAAACATTTTCAGAGTTTCAAATTTAGCAATTTCCGTAAATCGGTATCAGTCTTATAAATTTCATCAATTAAAACAATCTGCCGATCGCACTTCCTGCGTGTATCACATATCCTACAACTTGTCAACGATCTGCTTAAAAGTAATTTTTTAGCGATCTTTTACATAGTCGATAAAAGTTGGGAGAGTTTAACTACAAGACTACAAGACATCAGGATAGCAAAAATGAGAGATAGATTTTTTGATGAACCGTCACTGGGAATAGGTATAAAACTAATTGGCCAAATTGCTGACGAACTTAGTTATACCCACACTTCTGACCGCCGCAATTGTCTTTCGATTGTTAAATATTTCCAGCCCGTACTACCTCAAGATAACACTCAAGCTAGTGGTTTGAAGCGATCGAGCGATGTTTTGAGCATCTTTAACTGGCTGACAGAGCAAATAACTAGCCAATCCGATCGAAATTCTCACCAGCTACTGCAAAAAATCACTCTTCAGCTCAATAGTGATATTGCTACTGTTAGCCAAGTTTTGTGGTGGGTGGAGCAGTTAGATAATCTACCAATTCCCGAAACAGTTTTGCAGCTTTCCCGACTTGCGGTGGTTGAAGGGTTTATCCTTGCCGTTCACCATCACAAAAATATGCCATCAGACACTTCGATCGATCTTTCGATTGCGGTATTTAACGAACGTCTTGAAATCCAAATTTGGGATTGGGGAAAGCCGTTTAACTTCAAGGCTAAGTTAAACGAAGAGTTGAAAAAAAAAGACCCGTTCGGTTTAAACGACAGCGGATTTGTATTTCAGTAAAGCGGTTTGGTAATTGCCGACTTTGAACGGGCAAAAGGAAGAAACTTTTATGTGATGACTGCTAATACTGCACATGACGGGGTAACAACCCCGTCAGAACCTATAGCGGGTGAGGCGTTGACCCACTTGTGGTAAGGAATGAGAATTAAATAACTTCCACTCTTGAAAGTGGGATGGGCGTCCCGCCCGTCCGCAGTTTTTAGTATTAAGGAATGAGAATTAAATAACTTCCACTCTTGAAAGTGGGATGGGCGTCCCGCCCGTCCAAAAAGGACGGGCGGGA
>NZ_JAUBVJ010000066.1:0-43966 GCF_036702785.1 Microcoleus sp. AR_TQ3_B6
TTTCTATTGATTGTGCGCCCGCGGCCAGAAACCGGGTTTTTAAAGATTGTGCGCCCGCGGCCAGAAACCGGGTTTTTGGGAGAATATTTGGTGACAGGCGAAGAGATAGGAAACAACCCGGTTTCTATTGATTGTGCGCCCGCGGCCAGAAACCGGGTTTTTAAAGATTGTGCGCCCGCGGCCAGAAACCGGGTTTTTGGGAGAATATTTGGTGACAGGCGAAGAAATAGGAAACAACCCGGTTTCTATTGATTGTGCGCCCGCGGCCAGAAACCTCGGTTAGCCCGATAGTCCGCCAGGGGTTGAAACCCCTGTCTCATAGCAAAACTCCTCGCTATGAGGACTAAAGATTTTTTGATTTTTATCTCAGCTTTTCAGTCGGTTTCAACCGACTTTCGCTATTAGCCAGGGGTTGAAACCCCTGGCGGATGTGGCAACACCGCTAGAGTGCAAGCAACATAGGAAAAAACCCGGTTTCTTCTTCTAATTTTGCGCTAATTCTGGCGGCCGGCCCATTAAACCGGTCATCAAGCGCAAGGCTAAAAACCTCACTGGGGGAATTGTCCGCAAACACCACAATCCGAAGCGGCGAAATGCTACAATTGGCAGCCAAGTATTGGAAAATAATCTGTCTAGAAAATCGGTAAATCCTAATACGATTAAATTCTCTTTTTTCCGCCAGTTGTGATACCGTTTCAATACTCGCAAGTCGCCGATGTCTTCGCCTTTTTGGTGCGCTTGCTGCAAGATTTGGGCGATCGCACCTGCGTCTCGAATGCCCATATTCAATCCCTGGCCGCCGACGGGATGGCAGCAGTGCGCGGCATCGCCAATTAGTGCTAATCTGGGCAAAACATAGCGATCGCTCTGCATTAACTGTACGGGAAACAAAAAGCGGTCGCTCTCCAATTCCAAACGCCCCAAAAGCCCGCCAGTGCGGTGTTCCAACAAAGCCAAAAACTCTGTTTCATCCATTTGTTGCAAAGCTTTTGCTTCCGCGTGGGGTGCTGTCCAAACTACTTGACAGCGGTTGCCAGGTAATGGTAAAACTCCCATCGGGCCGCTCGGCCAAAAGCGCTCAAAAGCGATATCGTTGTGCGGTTTTTCTGCTTTAATGGTGATAGCAACGCAGGATTGCCAGTATTTCCAGCCGCGAGTGCTGATGTTGGCTTCGGTGCGGATGCGCGATCGCGAACCGTCGGCGGCGACTAATAATTTGCTGCGAATTGTCCGAGTTTTGCCGTTTTGTTTTACTTCTATTTCGGCGCAATCGGTTAAATATTTTACCTCGACTACTTCTGCAGGGCAAACCCAACTAAAATTCGGGTTTTTTGCCAAAGATTCTTGCAAAGCTGACAGCATGACTCGGTGCTCGCCAACGTAACCTAAAGCTGTTTTTGGTACGGGCAATTTGCCAGTATTTCCCAAATCCGGGCGGTGGAATTCGACTACACCGGGATAGTCGCCGTCGCAGAGGCTAATTTGCTCGAAGGTGGTGATTTGCGGCAAGATTTGCTGCCACACGCCGATACCTTCTAAGATCATTCCTGATAGCAGGGTGATTGCATAGGCTTGTTTTTTGGCTGCGGCGGCGGCGGGGAGTTGGGTTTCAATTATAGCGATTTTTAATCCAGAATCTTTTAAGGCGCTGGCTAAGGTGGCCCCGACTATGCCGCCTCCGACGATGGCTATGTCAAAGTCGAGTGTCTGTGTTTCCGTGGAGGCTGTGGTTGGAGAAAGTTGGTTTACAGGCATTTTCAAGGGATTTTGTCAAAGTTAATTGGATTGTTACTTTTTTATTGTAAAGAATTATTTCGATTTAGGGCGATCGAGAAAGGGAGAGTATCGGCATTCGTGAAAATCAAGGGTTTCAGACTAGGATCTCCAAATGCAAGCCCTGGATGCACTCGCCACCTCAGAAACCCGGTTTCTTCCTATATTTCTCGTCACTAAACGCAAAACTGCTAGAAATCCAGTTTCTAACCCCCCCGATGGGTGAACCCTGAAACTAATGACTACTGACTAATGACCAAGAATTTCAAAGGTGGTACCCGCCACGTGATTTATCCGTGGAATCAATCCCAAATCGAAAATCTAAAATCCTCAAGAAAGAGCATTTATCTCGCGCAAGTCAATCTAAAATCTAAAATCTAAAATCTAAAATCTAAAATCGATTGACTGCTGACTAATGACTATTTCCTTTGTGTTTTCCGCAGCCAGCGCTGATACTTCCTGGCCAAGGGGAATCTCGATACCTCAGAAACCGGGTTTCTTCTTATATTTCTCGTCACTAAACGCAAAACTCGTATAAACCCGGTTTCTAGCCCCTCCGATGGGTGAACCCTAAAACTAATGACTACTAACTACTGACTAATGACCACTAACTACTGACTAATGACCACTAACTACTGACTAATGACTGCTGACTACTGACTAATGACTACTGACTAATGACCTTTTCCTTTGTGTTTTCCTTAGCCAGCGCTGATACTTCCTGGGAAAGGGGAATCTCGATGACAAACTCTGCACCTTCCCCGGGCGCGGAAATACACTGCAGTTTGCCTCCGTGTTTTTCAACTATAATCTGATAGCTGATTGACAGTCCCAAGCCTGTGCCTTTGCCGACGGGTTTAGTAGTAAAAAATGGGTCGAACAACTTGGGGATAACTTCTTGATTGATTCCCATCCCGTTGTCGGCAATCCGAATTGTTAGTGTGTGTGAATTTGCACTGGTGGTAATCCGAATTCTGTTGGGATTAGCATATATTTCTTTTGAAGAACGCTGGCGGTTGTACTCTTCGAGGGCATCGATCGCATTTCCTAAAAGATTCATAAATACCTGATTGAGCTGACCTACATAGCACTCGACTTTTGGGAAGTTGCCGTATTCTTTGATAATCTCGATCGCGGGACGAAGTGCATTACATTTGGTCCGGTGCTGCAAAATTAGCAAAGTGCTTTCGATTCCTTCGTGAATGTCAACTAGCTTCATCTGCGATTCGTCGAGTCTGGAAAAGTTGCGCAAGGATACAACTAAGTCGCGGATGCGATCGGCTCCTACTTTCATGGATTCCAAAATCTTCGTAAAGTCTGCCATTAAGAAATCGATGTCAAGATCTGCGGCTGCTTCTGCAATTTCCGGGACGGGATTTGGGTATTTTTCTTGGTAAAGGTGGAGCAAACCGAGCAAGTCTGTGGCGTATTCGCTGGCGTGGGTGATGTTGCCGTAGATGAAGTTAATCGGATTGTTAATTTCGTGGGCGACGCCGGCGACTAGCTGCCCGAGAGAAGAGATTTTTTCGGTTTGGATGAGTTGAGTTTGAGTTTGGTGCAACTCGTGGACAGCTTTTTCGAGCTGGGCTGCTTGCCATCGATACTGTCCCTCGGACTGCTTGAGTGCTTCCAAAACTTGGACTCGATCGGTAATGTCGGTGTGAGTTCCCACCCATTCGCGAATGCTGCCGTCTTCTGCTAAAACTGGAATTCCGCGCACCCAGAAGTGTCTGTAGCTGCCGTCTGCTGCCCGCAAGCGGTGCTCGACTTCGTAGAGACTTTTGGTTTCTACTGCGCGCATCCAAGCTTGCGCCGTGATCCCGCGATCGTCTGGGTGAATTGCCGAAGTCCAGTTTTCTGTAGCTTCCTCGAAACTTTGACCTGTATATGCCATCCAGTCGATCGGTGCGATCGGCTTTCCCTGGGCATCTGTCATCCAAACCATCTGTGCGGTGGCCATTGCCAGCGATCGGTATCTTTCCTCGCTCAGACGCACAAATTCTTCGGCTTCTCGGCTGGCTGTCACGTCGCGCAAAATTGCTGTGAATATGATTTCGCCTGCAACTTCGAGTTTGGAAATAGAAGCTTCGGCGGGAAATTCCGTACCGTCTCGGCGGCGGGCGAAAATTTCTTTGCGCTTGCCCATTTTTCGGGGTTGTTTAACGCCGCGGCCGAAATTACTGACGAGGAGGCTGTGAGGGGCGGCAAAAGCTTCGGGCAACAGCAGGCTCAGGGATTGCCCGATCGCCTCAGCAGCCGTCCACCCAAAAATCCGTTCTGCACCTTGGTTGAACAGGATAATTTTTTGGTCAGCATCCACGGAAATAATCGCGTCCTCGGCAATTTCTAAAATGCCGGCGAAACGAGCTTGAGACAGTTGCAGCGCTTGTTCAGCTTGGAAGCGATCGCTGATGTCGCGGGCGATCGTCGAAATGTATGTGAGTTTGCCGTCGGGTGCAGAGTGGGAAATGATGACTTGGCTGACAGGAATTTCGAGTCCCGATGTTGACACAAAGGCTGTTTCTCCGCTCCACAAGCCACCGGAAATAGCGGTGGCGATCGCTTGATTCAAAGTGCTGCGGGCTGAGGCTGCCGTGAATTCTGCAACTTGTCGGTTGGATATATCTTCGTTTTCGTCTATACCCACCATTTTTCGACCTGCTTTGTTGATGTAAATGGGGCGTCCTTCGAGGTCGCAGATACCTACAAAATCCGGCGTTGCTTCCAGAATTGCTGCCAGATTGCTTTTGGCGATTTCGGCTTGTTTGCTCTCAGTAATATCCCGCGCGATGCTAACTATACCGCTGATATTCCCTAGCCCGTCCCGGTAAGCGCTTTTTGTAGAAAGAAATGTCCGCAAATTCCCTTTAACTGGCAGTTCTTCTTCAATTGATTGCGTTTCTCCCGCTGTCATAATTGGGATATCTGTTCTCCTAATATTGCCCGCAATTTCCGGCGGAAATAACTCGCTGTCATCTTTGCCGATAATGTCGTCTACAGACTTGCCAATTATACTGGCTCCCGCAGCATTGAGCATCATGTAACGACCTTGAATATCTTTTACAAATAGAGCTGTCGGCGTACTGTCTATCACTGTCAGCAACAGGTTGTAGTTTTTTTGAAGCGCCTGCTTTGTTGTTTGAGAGTCGAGAATTTGCTGATGCAATTGTTCGTTGGCGATTTGCAGTTGGAGAGTCCGTTTTTCAACTTTTGTTTCTAAGTCTAATTTAGCTTTTCTCAGTCCCAATTCCGCTCGATATCGCTTGCGGTCTGCGGTGCAGAGAGTTTTTGCATTCTGCCAAATCAGAACTGTAAAAATAATTACGTTCAATACGCTTAACAGCGATATCCCTACCTCCGAGGTGTAGGCTTGTAACCGCTCTCCCGTGAGGATGAAATAACCCACTAAAGGCGGGATAATAATTGCCTGCGGCAACAAGCGCCTCGCCATGATGCCACCCGCCCGCTCGCTGGCGATTACTGCTATCAATCCTCGCTCTGGACTGGCAAATAAAATGCCGAAGCTCAGCAATATAAATGCTGCGGACGTGTGCAAAGCCATGCCTGTATAATCGCCAATTCTGTAAAATAAAGCTTTGCCGTAGATGTACCCTATAAAACCCAGAAATGCAATTAAAAATGCACAACAGCTTAAAATTTGAACCCGCAGGTATTTAGGGCGCCGTTCTGACAGCAGCAGCAGGGCTGTTCCCAGCAAGAAAAAAGCAGCAGCAGTATTCGGCGCCATGCGTCCTGGTGTGCCGTGGCTTGTCAAGGTGTAACTCTCTTTAAATAGGAGTTGGTCGATGCCTAAGTCTAAATTAAAGCGATATTGAGCTAGGGTTAAGAGGCTAATTAATATAATTAAAAATGAACCGCTAGAAATTAAAAATTTAGCGGTTTTTTGATGCTTTCTTGCTGTTAACTCGGCGCGCCGCCGCTGTTGGATGTAGAGAGAAAACCCGCCTAAAATAAAGCAGACCGCAGTATTGGCTTTCATGGTAACCAGTCCGGGCAGAATGCTCTTTAAGAGTTGCAGATCGAATATCCAACCCAAAATTACTGTACAGCCGATCGCCATTACTGCAATACTAGCTTTTTTGGAAAAAGACTGAACTCCAGCAATTGGGGTTGAGGATTTTTGCACTTGTTGTGGTCGTTCAAAAATTTCCAATTTCTCGCTCCCTCAAATTATTTGGCTTTCTACGTATCCAAGGTAACAATAAACACCGTAGCTATCTTGTTGCCTGCTATACAAATCTGCTTAAGATTTTATTAAAACTGCCATTCATAAAATCTTAATTATTTTATCTAACTTTAGAGAGATCGTCAACCAAAGTTTGAAAGCTCTTATGTAGAAGGCATTTGGCAAAATCCAACATTTTTTTTGCTTGTAATTTAAAATAAAAAATTCCTTTTTCCTTCAGCCTTTTTCCTTTTTCCTGGGAAATTAGCGGCGGATTCAGCGGCCTTGCCAAGTGTTTTTACTCAGTGGAGCGAGGGGTAATGGTAGCGGATGAATCCCTAGGCAAAAGATCACTTGCATTGTAAACCGGGATCTGCGGGTGCGGTTCATGCGATCGGCACAAAAGTTATGCTAAACAGTTGTTTAAAATACTTGAGTAAATTCATTAAATCGCTGATAGTTTTAAGCTTAAAAACTATTGCTACAATTCTCAATCTTATACCAATTATTAAAAGAGCCCGGTAAGGACACGGCATTGCCGTGTCCCTACCGATGCTCGCGTACAATGCGGTTGGGTTTTGTTCATCAACTAATGACAACAGTCAATCGATTTTCGATTTTCGATTTTCGATTTTCGATTGACCCCACGGATAAATCCGGGGGCTTGAGGATTTTCGATTTTCGAAAAGGGATTGATTCCACGGATAAATCACGTGGCGGGTACCACCTTTGAAATTTTTGGTCAACTGACAACAGTCAACAGTCAACAGACAACAGTCAACAGTCAACAGTCAACAGTCAACAGTCAACAGTCAACAGTCAACAGACAACAGTCAACAGTTAACTGACAACTGACTGCTGACTCCCAAATTTTGAAGTGCTTGCAAAGCTTCGGTTGCTGACGGGTAACGCTGGGGGAAAGCGTACAGTACCATCTGGTCTAAAACGCTAGCAAACTCCGGGGTGACAGTTGCATTTTTCTGCCAGATGAGATTGCCTAAATTATCGACTCTGAGTTGTTTCGGCTGCATCCCTGTCAAGGCTTGAATCCCGATAATCCCGACAGCATAGATGTCGCTGCAAAATTTCGGCGACCCGATGGCTTGTTCCGGAGGGATGTAGTCTTGCTGAGTGCCTCCGCACGATCGCGTTTGACCGATGCTGTTGTGCGAGGTGTTAATTTCTTTAACGGCCCCAAAGTCAATTAATACAATCTTGCCATCTGATGTCCGCCTGATTAAGTTTTGAGGGTGAACGTCGCGGTGAATTACATTTTGTTTGTGAACGAATACAAGCACTTCCAAGATATCTTTCAACAAAGCAATAACCTGATGTTCTTCCCAAGGTTGACCTTCGATTAGTTCTTGATACAGCGGTTGCCCTTCGATGAATTGATAGACTAAATAAAAATATCCATCTTCTTCAAAGCGAGCTAACAATTCCGGTATCCGATCGTGTTTGCCCAATCGATATACAACCCGCGTTTCTCGCTCGAATAGCTGGCTGGTTCTCTCAGACTGGCTTTTCAGGCGCTTGACGAGGCACAAAGGTCGATCGGGCAAATTCTCATCTTCAGCCAGATACGTATTGCTGTACTCGGTGCTGACTAAATGTTCTCTGATTCGGTAACGCATCCGCAGCAGCTTTTGCAACATCGGATCGACAGAATTAGCTGGTTGTGTGCGTTTTTGTACAGATCTCATGATGCAGTCCCAAAGATTTGCTCCGACTACTTTTTCTTCTTGGCTGATAATGCCTGCTTGTCTCAATACCTTTGTCAGTTTTTTCCACAAATTGTAACCGACATAGCGACCTAGGAAGCCCACTGTATAATAGTGTGCGATCGGATCGTTTTCCTTAATTTCTTTGTAGGTCCAAGACTGTAAAACACCTTGAATTATCGACTGCTCCAATCGACTTAGGTGTTCTCCTGTTTGTTGGGATACCAAATTATCCAAGAAATTGCTGGCTTCGTCTGGTGTCATCATTTCATGCTTTAAGCTAATTCTACTCAAGCTGACCATTTTTTTGCTCCTAATTCCGATTTTTATAATTGCGATTTTGGAACCGGCGCTTAAGCGCAACTACAAACTGATTTTTATGGGCTGTGGTCTAATTACTGTTATATAGGATTTAGCTGAATATTGCTAACTTGTCTAGCGACCGCAATATATTTTTACAAATATGACTTTTATGACTTTAAGTTATGAACTTTATGAATTGACTTAGAAAAAAGTTTATTTAATTATGTCTGTGCACGAGTTTATAGGTGCGAGCGAACTGAGATATCGCGCCATTATCAATAACCGATAGAGAAACCGAGTTTCTGAATGAAAATATTGAGTTTGTGGCAGAGTATTGGCCAGAAACCCGGTTTATGCAGCAGGTGCAAGATATCAGCTCGAACTCGTATTTAAGTAGCAAAAACTTCAAAACTCACAACATCACATCAGGAAATTCAGTCATGGCATTTATTTTTGCACCCAATGACAGTGACACTCTACTAACAGGAACTGCGAACAATGACGACATATTCGGAGCGGCAGGAAACGATAGCCTCGTCGGGCTAGGAGGTAGAGACTTTCTGTTCGGCGATGAAGGCAATAACTCGATCGTTGGCGGACTTGGCGATGATTCCCTAATTGACGGACTCGGTAATTCGACTCTCGGCGGCGGTGAAGGCAATGATTTTCTCGGCAGCACTGGCGGTAATGACCTAATTTTTGGCGACGCGGGGGATGACACTCTCATCAGCCTTGAAACTCTCGCCGGTGCGAACAAATCTGCTACGCTTCTAGGCGGATTGGGCGACGATACAATACTTGGCGGTGCTGGCAAAGATTCCCTAGATGGCGGGGATGGTATTGACTTTCTCGCGGGTTTCGATGCCGATGATTCAATTTCTGGAGGAGATGGCAGCGATTTTCTCTTCGGTGAAAACGGCAACGACACTCTCAAAGGAGGACTCGGCAGCGATTTTTTGGCTGGAAATGCCGGCAGCGATTTGATCGACGGCGGAGACGGTTTTGATATAGTTTCCTATGGCAAAGCAACAACTCCCGTGCTGGTAAATCTCGTAACAGGGATAGCAACAGGAGAAGGCACCGACACTCTCATCGGTATTGAAGACATTGACGGCGGCAGCGATAAGGACTCTCTGACAGGAAATACTAGCTCTAATTTCCTAAGAGGTTTCGCTGGGGATGACTCTCTTTTCGGATTAGATGGCGGTGATTTCCTCTTCGGCGGTAATGGCAATGACTTCCTCGGTGGCGGATTGGGCAACGATTTCTTATCTGGAGAAGCTGGGAATAACACGCTTGATGGTGGAGAGGGTTTCGATTTAGTTTCTTACAGCACTGCAACTAGCCCGGTAGTCGCTAATCTCACAACTGGAACGGCAACAGGACAGGGAACTGACAGCTTGATTAACATTGAAGATATTAACGGTGGCAGCGGCAACGATTCTCTAACAGGAAATACTAGCTCTAATTTTCTAAGTGGTTTTGCTGGCGATGACTTCCTGTCGGGATTGGATGGCGCTGACTTCCTGTTTGGCGGCGATGGCAATGACATCTTAAATGGGGGGGCCGGCAATGATTGGCTGAGTGGGGGGGCTGGCGATAATTCCTTAAACGGCGGGTTGGGTAATGATTTTGTATTGGGGGGAGATGGCAATAATACCCTTGCCGGTGGTGGTGGTGCTGACTTCTTGCTAGGAGGGGCGGGCAATGATTTTTATCAGTTGGATGGCACGACGGCTCAAGGTAGCATTATTTCAGACATTGGCGGCACAAATTCCCTCAGTATTCCGGGAGTCACGCTATCGCTTACTTTAGCTCCTGGCACGACGGGATTGGGACGAGATGGCACGAGTTTGGTAATTGACTTAAATCAAGATGGCACCATCGACGGTGGAGATGTAGAGATTGTTGACTTCTTTGCGACGGAAACAGCGACTACTCCTGGTGCTGGCCTCATCCAAACGGTAGGAAATTTTAGCAGCACGCAAATTTTCAGTAGTTTTGCTGTCTCGCCTCCACCGCCGCCGCCGCAACCGCTACCTCCCACACCGACACCTCCGACTCCACCGACGCCAACGCCTCCGCCAACGCCTCCAACTCCACCTCCACCTACTCCTACACCTGTACTGACAGTACCAACTCCGACTCCAACTCCGACGCCTACACCAACTCCGACTCCAACGCCTCCAACGCCTCCAACGCCTCCAACGCCTCCAACGCCTCCAACGCCTCCAACGCCTCCAACGCCTCCAACGCCTCCAACGCCTCCGACTCCAACGCCAACGCCTTCACCGACTCCGACTCCAACGCCTTCACCGACTCCGACTCCAACGCCTTCACCGACTCCGACTCCAACGCCTTCACCAACGGAATCATGTCCGGCACCGATATCGATACCGATGCCTGTATTGGAGCCCGGCCCAATTTTGACTTTGGAAAATCCAGGAGATGATTTGCTGTTTGGTACTAGCGGTGAAGATAGTATTAATGGTGGCAGGGGCAATGACACGATATTCGGTTTGGATGCTGCTGATAGTTTGTTTGGCAGTGATGGGGACGATCGCATTTTTGGCAATCCCGGCAGCGATACGATTGATGGTGCTGCTGGCGATGATGTTATTTTTGGTGGCAAGGATAACGATTTAATTGTCGGCCGCGATGGGAACGATCGACTCAGGGGCGATCGAGCTAATGATACTGTTATCGGTGACAATGGCGACGATCTTCTGTTCGGCGGCAAAGGGTTGGATGTGCAGTTTGGCGGGGAAGGAAATGATACGCTCAGCGGCGATTTGGCTCAAGATACTTTAGTTGGCGGGCCGGGAAATGATTTGTTTGTGCTGCGCCAAAATGGAGCGCCAGCGGATGCAAATTTTGCTGATTTAATTGCCGATTTTCAGGTGGGAATTGATTCGATCGGACTTTCGGGAGATTTGACCTTTAATAACTTGCGACTGGACGAGGTTGATTGCAGCACTGTCATTCGAGTTGCGGATTCCGGCCAAGTTTTGGCTGTGGTTAATTCGGTGAAGCCCGACCAACTTTTGGGAAGTTTTGTAACTGCTAACATCACTTTGATTTAGAGAGTAAAGGGCGATCGAATGAGCGAGCGAGGCGCGATCGCTTAAACCGAAAGCTCGCTGTGGGAATTAATTCGCACAGCGAGTAGCTTAGAGGATGTTTTATAGAACATTCCACGTTTATGAATGACACCCGGCTATCGATCTATCCCGCCGTAGGGACACTCTTGCTCTCGCGGTGTCCCTACTTCATAAACCTGGAATACGCTGTATCAGCAACAGGCAAGATGCCTGTTCCACAAATATTAAATTTTCTTGTGGGTGGGCCTTCCTAGCCCGCCTTCAAAAGCCTATTGACAAATGAATCGGCTTAATTTTTAATCTTGTTCACGTAGCCCCACAAACTGTAATCGCGGCTCAGCCAACCCCGGAAAAAAGCCATCTGACTCGGATCTTCTTGCACCCGTTTGTAGCGGTAAATAATCCGTTCGTTAATCATTTGCAGCGCCGTATTTTTGTTGTTAGCGGCTTTCAATGCTTGCTTGGTGCGCGTGTCAAAAACGCCGGTTTGCGGCAATCCTAAGGCTTGCTGGAGAAAGGTAATAGAGTTATTAATACCGAAATTAACGGCGGTGTCAAACATGACGATCGCCAAAGCCGGCTGCATCGTGCCTGAGAGGCTCGAATCCCAGTAATATTTATAAATTTCTAGGAGCTCTGCTTCCGACATCTGCGTCACGTCGAGGGGCGGAAGCCCACGACTGTAGCGGTAGGCGTTGTATTCCGTTTGCAGAACCCCCCTATAAGTTCTGCCGCCCTTATCGGCTGGGTGATTGCTGAATCCACCCTCAAAATATAGGGTGAAATAAAGAGCCGTTTGAAATAATTTCTGCCGAAAGCTGGCAGTCTGCTGCTGTGCGAGAGTCTTTTGGGCAAAGGGTAAGGGGATTGCCAAGGTTAACAAGAGTATCCCCAGCAGGAGGTTTGGTTTCCACTTAATGTTATGTTGGCGCTGTGTCGCTTGCTTGTCGCTCATAAATTCTCTGTGACGATCGCCCGTAGTTCCGCTAAAACTGCTACTCTGCAAAATGATCGAGATTCAACCTTTAACTTGATAGCACAGATAGGCCGCCAAATGAATTCTGATTTTCGCAACCAATCCGAAACACCCGAAGTTGAAGATGCTGCATCGCTGACAGTCTCCGCAGAAATGTATTACTCTCAAGGCGATTTAACAGCAGCCGTCGCTGCTTGTCGCCGAGCTCTGGAATTGCAACCGGATTGGGCGGCGGCTTACGTGACGATGGGCAATGTGCAGCAAGCAAGCGGCCTTCTTGACGAAGCGATGCGGTGTTATTCTGAGGCGATCGCCCTGAATCCCGATTTTGCTGAGGCTTATACTAATTTGGGCAGTATGCTTTACAAACAAGGGCGTTTGGTGGAGGCTATTGTCAATTACTCCAAGGCGATCGAACTTAAACCAAATTTGGCTGCTGCTTACTGGAATTTGGCAGGGGTACTGAAGCAGCAGGGGCAGCCGGATGCAGCGTTAGCATACGAGCAAAAAGCTCTCGAACTCGATCCCCATCTAGCTGAGGTAGATTTTCACTTAAATTTGGGATATAAATTAGCGCGGCAAGGGCAGTTAGATGAGGCTGTGGCTGCATGGCAGCGGGCGATCGCATTCAAACCCGATTTAGCCGAAGCATACTGTCAAATTGGCATAGTTTTGCGCCACCAAGGCAAATTTAAAGAAGCAATACCCAACCTTCAAAAAGCCCTAGAAATTAAACCCGATTTTATTTCCGCTCACCAACATTTATGCGGCATCCTCAGAGATACTAGCGATTTAGCGGCCGCGCGGCAAGCCGTTCACAAATACAGCCAAATGTGTGCCGAAACCGATCCAATTATGACCGCGGTTTACTTCGTCAGCACCTATCAAGTGTCGGGATTGAATCAAATTGCGGGCGAGCGATTTTTAGAGCTAGAGTCGTACTTGCAGCAAAACTTAGAAACCGCTAGTTCAGTAGAAATTAAATCGCTTTATGCAAACTTCTTATTCAGCACGCCCTATTTGCGAGATGACTTGGCGGCCAACTCAAAACTTTACAGATTAATTTCCCAAAAGTATATCGACCAATGTATCAAACCTAATTTTTCTCAACCCGCAAATTACAGTTTCAAACCCACTGCTTTGGAAGGCAAGTTAAAAATAGGCTTTTTGTCCAATCACTTCAGCCGCCATTCTGTAGGTTGGTGCAGCGGTGACATTATTCGCGAATTGTCGGACATCACACCCCATTTGTATTTGTACGCTTCCGAAAAAATTGTTCCTGACGCTCTCACTCAGCAATTTGAAAGTCTGGGCAAACTTACTTTTCCGAAAACCTACCCGAACGGACTTGCCAATGCCGCAGAAATTATCGACCAAATTCAGCAAGATGAATTGGATGTTTTAGTAGATTTAGATTCTCTAAGCGTACCAGTTCACGCTGACATTCTCTACCAAAAACCCGCACCAGTTTGTGTTTCTTGGCTCGGATTTGATGCCCCTTACATATCGCCGGAAAATTACTTTGTTACAGACTGGCACTCGCACCCAGCCGGGCGGGAAAAATATTATGAAGAGCAGCTAATTAGGATGCCGGATTCCTTTGTAGCGGTGTCAGGTTTTCAGAGATATGGAGTCGATCCGGTTGCATTGAGAAAGTCGAATCGGATCGGTTTGGATCAGATAGTTTACCTGTGCGTCGCTCCCGGCAGAAAATTTAATCGCGAGTTGGTAAAAGCACAAGTTGCGATTCTCAAAGAAGTGCCGAACAGTGTCTTAATTCACAAAGCTTTAGGCGATGCTGCCGTGTTTGAGGGTGCGTATCACCAAGCTTGCGAAGCTGAAGGAGTCGGTCGCCACCGCATTAAGTTTTTGCCGAGGTTTGCTACTGAGGAAGAACACAGAATTATCTATTTGCTGGCGGATGTTTTGTTAGATTCTTATCCTTACAACGGAGGAACTCACACTTTAGAGGCTTTGTGGTTTAATTTGCCGGTGGTGACTCGCACAGGAGAGCAGTTTTTGTCGAGAATGGGTTATTCGTTTTTGCAGGCTTTGGGGATTGAAGCTGGTGTGGCTTGGTCTTGGTCGGAATATGTGGATTGGGGTGTAAAATTGGGTAAAGATGGTGAATTGAGAAACGCAATTAAATCACTGTTGGTGAAATCTAAAGCTCGAGCCAATTTGTCGCCGCTGTGGAATCCGAAAAAGTTTGCTGGTGATATGTATGCGGTGTTTGAAAAATTGTGTAAAATAGGATAAATTCGGGCTAGTGACTGCTGACTAATGACCAAAAATTTCAAAGGTGGTACCCGCCACGTGATTTATCCGTGGAATCAATCCCAATTCGCAAATCTCAAATCCTCAAGAAAGAGCATTTATCCGTGGGGTCAATCTAAAATCTAAAATCTCAAATCTAAAATCGATTGACTGATAACTGATGACTAATGAATTCAACACTGCCAACTATTAAGTTTTTAAAACAGCCGACTTCGGAAGCTTGGATAGAACAGGCGATCGCCCATTTGGATACAATCTTATTAGACCATTCTCATTGCGAGCGGAAAGCGGCCGGAGTAGCGTTAAATTTAATGTTTCGCTACCCAGCCCGGGAAAAATTGGTGAGGATGCTAACGGCGATCGCCCGCGAAGAATTAGAGCATTTCGAGCAAGTCAACCAGCGGTTAGAACAGCGCAACATTGCTTTGGGCCCTTTGGCCGCGCCTCCCTACGGTGCCGGTTTGTCCCGCCAAATTCGCAAGCAGGAACCGGAGAGACTTTTGGATTCTTTGTTAGTTTCTGGTTTGATAGAAGCCCGCAGTCACGAACGGTTGGGGTTGCTGGGCGATCGCTGTCCCGACGCCCAATTGGCTAAGTTTTACCGCAGTTTGATGGCTTCGGAAGCGCGCCATTACGGGGTATATTGGATTTTGGCAACAACTTATTTCGATCGCGCTCTTGTGATTGACCGGCTGGAGGAATTATCCTTAGTAGAAAGCGAGTTACTGGCAATTCTTCATCCTGAACCGAGAATTCACAGTTAAAAGCTAGCTGCATTTAAAGACGGTAAAACACAAAAGATCAGTAATTTTACAGTTGCTAAAGTCAAAAAATAAATATTAAGCTGCAACAACCAATGAAAACCCAACATCTCGATTTTTTAATTCGTTCCTGGGAAACGCGCGATCGCGCGGAGGCGTTCTATTTAATTAGGGATGTTTTAGCCGAGTACGGTTTAAAATGTGAACCTCACGGGGCCGATCGAGATGTCTATGATGTAGAACTGCATTATCACAATAAAGGCGGCGAATTTTGGGTAGTTGAACGGCAGGATAAAATAGTCGGTACGGCGGGTTACTATCCGATTGAGCGCGGGAATAATGCTGTGGAAATTCGCAAAATGTATATTTTGCCAGCAGCAAGAGGACAAGGTTTGGGGAAATTTTTACTGCAAGAATTGGAAAATAAAATTATCGCTCGCGGCTTTGATGAAATCTGGATAGAAACTGCTAGCATTCTCAAAGAAGCGGTTCAAATGTACGAAAATAGCGGATATCTACCGACAAGTGGTGTGGAGACGCAAAGGTGCGATCGGGTTTACGTAAAATCTCTAGGTATAAAAAAGCTACAATAAGTTTTGTGTAAACAATGATTAATTTACTCAGTTTCAATCAACAACAGCAAATAGTTATTGGGCGAGCCATTTCTGCCTTTATCTTCTGCCTTACTTTTGTACTGATTGGTTATATCATTTCCGGTTACACCGGAATGATGTTGACTGTTGACAGTTGACGGTTCACTGTCAACTGTCAACCGTCAACTGTCAACAGTCAACTCGAATTTACTATTCCGATGCTAACGGATTTGATATTATTATGTGATAGGGCTGCCCCTACCGTTATTGAATACCGCAGAGTCGCGCCTAATTTTCACCCTTCGCTGCCAAATATTTCCGGTACTGATGTTATTTGCCGACATAGTTGCAGTTGGTAATGGTAGATTTAGCAGCCCAGCCATCAACCCTTTAGCAAATGCCGAATCAGAAGCAATGCGGATTAATTTGCGTTATCTGAGCAACACGAAGAGAGCAATTTGTGCTGTTTTTTGTAGGCAGTTTAATCCTTTCTACCTTTTTAGATACTTACAGCATCAAGCTGATTCCAATTTTGGCAACTTTGTTTGTTTTCGGAAGAATAGCGTTTTGGATAGGCTATCTCAAAGAGCCTATCGAACGAGCTTTTGGCCTGGGAGTTACTCTGTATCCTACTATTGCCGTACTAATTTATGATGCTTACCGCGTACTATTTGTCAATAGCTGAGGGATTTGATAGTTTTGTGAAATAAGACTTATGCTTTCATTAGTCCTGTGAAACCCTAAAACTAGGAGAAAAACAAATGACTATTCCCACAGAGAAAACTCACTCTCAAAATCATGCTACCAACAAATTGCTAGACGGCCCTAAAGACCCTAAATTTGTTCAGACAGTGCGGGGAATTTTAAATCCTCTGTATTATTTAGATAGTAATTATCAACGCTACGGCGACATTTTTCTCAGCCAATCCACCAACTTTCCGTCCCTAGTAATTATTAGCAATCCTCAAGCTATTCAAGAAATTTTTACAGCCGATGCCAAACTCTTTGAATCCGGTACAGTAAATCACATAACGCTACCTTTAGTAGGCTCCAATTCGTTATTGTTGTTAGATGGCGATCGACATTTGCAGCAGCGCAAACTTTTAATGCCACCTTTTCACGGTGAACGCATGAAAGCTTACGGACAAATCATCCGCAATACCACCGAAAAAGTAATTAATAATTGGACTCCTGGTAAGTCGGTTATCGCGCAATCAACTATGCAGGAAGTTTCCTTGGAAGTAATTTTGCACGCGGTTTTCGGGCTGAGCGAAGGAGAACGCTACCAGCAAATTCAGCAACTAATGATTAATATGTTCAGCCTGTTTAGCAATCCATTAAACGCTACATTTTTGTTTATCAAGTCGTTGCAAAAAGATTTAGGTGCTTGGAGTCCTTGGGGAGGATTTCTGCGACAAAGACAGCGTTTAGATGAACTGCTTTATCAAGAAATTCGCGGACGCAAAAATCAGTCTGAACCATTGGGAGAAGACATCCTGAGCTTGTTAATTTCAGCTCGTGACGAAGCAGGAGAACCGATGAGCGACGTGGAATTGCGGGATGAATTAATGACAATGTTATTCGGAGGACACGAAACTACAGCAACAGCTTTAGCCTGGGCTTTATATTGGATTCACTACATCCCAGAAGTTCGTGAAAAACTGCTGCAAGAACTCAATTCTATTGATGTCGAAAATTGCGATCCGGCCCCAATAACTAAACTCCCGTATTTGAATGCTGTCTGTTGCGAAACGCTGCGGATTTATCCGGTCCTATTTTTTACATTTCCGCGCCTTGTGCAAGCTCCGATGCAGTTAATGGGTTATAATATTCGCAAAGGAATGGTACTTTCTCCCTGTATTTATTTGGTTCACCACCGTCCTGATATTTACCCGGAACCTAAGCGTTTTAAACCAGAACGTTTTCTAGAACGTCAATTTTCGCCTTACGAATATTTGCCGTTTGGGGGAGGAAACCGCCGCTGTATTGGCGCAGCATTTGCAATGTTTGAAATGAAGTTAGTATTGGCGAAAGTGCTGTCTCGATACTCTTTAGAACTTGCAGAAAATAGTCCGGTGATGCCAGTACGCCGGGGTGTGACAATGGCACCGGCTGGTGGTGTGCCTCTGGTGGTAAAGGGTAGGATTTGAATCCTATCAAATCCGGTCGATCGAGCACAGATGATATGATATCAAATCCGCGCTTCCTCGGAATTATTCATCTCTCTGTTCTGGAGACTCTGCGTTCTGGAGCGTACTCTGCGGTTTAATCATTCCAATGCAACCGGAATTCATAGGATACCGATACCACGGCTTTTAATTTATTTTTGCCGCAGAGGAATTTCGATCGCAAATTCTGAACCTTCTCCCAATACAGAATTGCAAGAAAGCTGGCCGCCGTGTTTTTCTACTACAATAGAGTGCGAAATCGCCAATCCTAAGCCAGTTCCTTTCCCAATGGGTTTAGTAGTAAAAAACGGGTCAAACAAGCGCTTTTTCACATCTTCGCTCATCCCGGAGCCGCTGTCAGCTATCCGTATCGCAACGGAGTTATGGTCGGTTACTTCGGTGCGAATCGTAATTGCGAGATTTTTGGCGGTGCGATCGGATTTATTCATCTCCATTTCCAATGCGTCTAGCGCATTGGTCAACAAATTCAAAAATACTTGATTTAACTGACCGGGATAACATTCAACTAAAGGCAAATTACCGTATTCTTTAATCAGATTAATTGTCGGGTAATCGGGTTTATTTTTCATGCGGTTTTGCAAAATCAGCAGCGTGCTTTCAAGGCCTTCGTGAATGTCAACTTGTTTCATTTCTGCTTCGTCAAGTCTTGAGAAAGTCCGCAGGCTCAAAACTATGTCGCGGATGCGATCGGCTCCGACTTTCATAGATGCTAAAATTTTCGGTAAATCTTCAATAATATAATCAATTTCAAAGTCTTCTCTTGCATCTAAGATTGTTGCGGTTGGGTGCGGGTATTCCTGCTGGTAAATTTTCAGCATTCTTAGCAAGTTTTGAGTGTATTCGCTGGTGTAGCTGAGATTGCCATAGATAAAATTAACGGGGTTGTTAATTTCGTGGGCGACACCTGCTACTAACTGTCCCAAACTAGACATTTTTTCACTTTGAATTAATTGAGTTTGGGTGCGTTGGAGTTGGTGCAAAGTTTGTTCTAGCTGTTGAGTTTGAGCTTGAGCTAATCGGGCCGCTGTGCGGGTTTGGGTGTAGAGTTCGGCGTGGTCGATCGCGATCGCAATTTGAGCGACCACCGCTTGCATCAGTTCGACTTCGGATTCGCTCCAATTCCGCATACACATAGCCTGATAGCAGCTAATCACCCCTATTTCGCCGGAAGCAGTATGAATTGGCAGCGACAGCACTGATTGAAAATTTGAAGCCTGCAAAACTTCGCGCAATTCTACATCTTCAAAAGTGCTGACATCATCAATTCGCAGAATTTCTCGCCGCAAAATCTGTCGCACTGCGAGACTAGATTTGTTGTCTACAGGATAAGTGCCGATCATACTCGGCAAATCTGCATTCTTCGCTTCGTAAGTTATGTCCCAAACCGGAGGATTGCTGTTGGGGCGATACCAAGTGAAGATGCACCAATCTAGGTGCATCAGATTGCGAATTTGTTGAACGGCGGTTTCTACAATTGTGTCTAAATCTAAAGAAGTGCGGATTTGGTTGGCAATTTGATTGAGCAGTAGTTCTCGCTGAGCTTGTTGTCTGAGCGCTTGTTCCGATCGCACTAATGTTTCTTCTGCAAGTTTGCGATCGGTTAAATCTTGGATCACTGCTTGGATAATTTTTTCATTTCCCACCTCGATGATTGTCAGCACGACTTCTGCGGGAAAATCAGTACCGTCTAAGCGCTGATAAACCCAATCAAAACGGTGCTTTCCCCGCTCAAAGGCGAGATCCATCATTTCGTTAACCAAGCTCAAAGAATCTCTGCCGTTGGGTTGGAAAGGAGGCGACAGTTGACCTGGGTTTTTGCCGTACAACTGTTGCGGGGTAGTGCAGCCAAATAGTTTTAGGGTGGCTGTGTTGGCATCGGTGATGCAATTGTCATATAACATCAAAACAGGCAAACTGGTTAATTCGTAGAGCGATCGAAATTTGGCTTCCGACTGCTGCAAGGCGGCTTCTGTTTGCTTGCGATCGGTAATGTCGGCAACCATTGCCAAAGCGCCCACATAGCGTCCTTGTTTGTCTGCCAAGGAATTAGTAGAAACCATCGCCCACAAGTCGCTGCCGTCTCGGCGACGGAACTTAAAATCGAGCTGTTCGCGAATTCCTTCACGGCGGCGGTTGAGACTCACTTTTGCGATCGCGATGCCTTCTGCATCCATGAAAGCAAATAGCGACTGTCCGATCATTTCAAGAGCGGTGCAGCCGAGCATATCGGCCATTGTTTGGTTGACAAAAGTAGTTTTACCCTCCGTATCTACGATCCAGATTCCTTCGTCGGCTGTCTCGACAATGCACCTGTATTTTTCCTCGCTTTCCCTCAGCGCTTCTTCTGCTAAGTGGCGAGCCGTAATGTTTTGAGTCATTAGCAATCCGCCGATAATTTCTTGCCGTTCGTTTCTGACTGGCAAAGTATAACCGAGGTAGACGCGATCGCTGTAAATAAATTCTGTAACAACTGTTTCTCCTGCCAGTGCCGCCCGATAATTTTGCTCGACGGCACCGCAAAAATCTGGCTCGAATACTTCCCAGATTGTTTTGCCTTCCATCAACTCTTTGGAAAGCCCCACTGCCGCTAATTCTGTACCTTCTACCAGGGTGTAGCGCATTTCTGGATCGAACAGCATCACCGCACCGTTAGGAAAGTTGCTTGCCATAGTGCGGTAAAGCTGTTCGCTTTTTTGCAGGGCAGCTTCGGCAAATTTTCGATCGCTAATGTCAATTATGACTGCACCGATGCCGAAGGCCTCGCCATCTTTGTCTAGCAGGGGAAAATAAGAGCCTGTCAGGTGTCGGATCAACCCCGGCCTTCTGGGATTGTCACCACTCATCTCGATGTTAATTAGGGGTTGTTTCGTCCTCAAAATTTGTTCGTACAAAGGCTCTACCATTGGAGCGAGATTCGGCAATATTTCGCGTACAGTCTTGCCTATGTGCTCGGCTGGACTCAGGCAATTTATTTCTGCTAGAAATTGATTAATTTGCACGTACCGCAGTTGGGAGTCAAAAATGCAAAGCCCCGCCGGCGCCTCCTGGAAAAAGGCATCAAATAGTGCTTGTCTCTGTGCTAATTCTTGTTCTAAAGCTTTGCAAACGCTGAGATCTGTTAAATAGAAAATCATCCCGACCACTGCTCCCGTCTTGTCTTTCAATAGCGAAAGTATCAAGTGCGAGGAAATTTTTTTTCCAGATTTACGGCGTGTTATAACTTCTATTTCATGAGCGCCTTTTTCTTGTAGCGGTTTGATGACTTCCTCTAATAAAAATTCGTGCTGCTCTGGCGGGTAAATTAGAGAAATGTGCTGTCCGAGCGCCTCATTTTCTTGATAGCCGTATAACTTTTGAGAGGCTTGATTCCAAATGGCGATCGAGCCGTCCATATCTGTAGCAATCACCGACTCGTGAATTTGGTCGAGAATTTGACTTTGGAAACGCAATTTTTCTTGAGTCTGTTCCAGTTCGGCGATTTTTTCGGCGAGTAGCTTCTGAGTTTTTGCCAATTCGGCAGTCTGCTGTGTCAGCAATTTTTCTAGATGTGAATGGCAGTGCGGCGGCGCTGATTCCAGCGGCTCGCTATTTTCAGGCCCCGGACTAAAAATTTCTTCAGCACTCAGCCAAATCGCGCACTCTCCCTCTGTTTCAATTGCCCACTCGGAAACTCGCACGGGTACAAGATGGTTGTTTTTATGTTTGTATGCTGCCGAGCACGGGCACGTGCAGCTATTTTTTGCTTGACTGTCTAGATATTTTTCTGGGCCCCCGCACTGTGTTTGCTGAATTTCCCAGTAGTTGAGGTGGAGAGTTTCTGCAACTGTGCGGCCGATAATACTTGCAAAAGCTGGATTTACGTCGAGAAAAGTCCCGTCCGTCCGGCACAATGCCAGCCCGATCGGGCACAGTTCTAACAATTGGCAGTTGCAGCGATCGCGGTTGGCTTTTCCTAACTGGCTTTGCATCTGACCTAGCTGGACTTTAATTATTTAATTATATCTTTTTATTTTGTTTATTGCTGTGACTTTTATCATTGATTCAGGAAGAGAGAAGAAGTAAGTTCGGCAACGAGCCGTGTACGGTATTTAACAAATGTAACGGATGGATGCTGAGGTGGGAGGGAAGAAGGAAGAGATTCGAGGTTCTAGTTCGAGAGAAGTTCGGCAACGAGCGCGCGATTGGGATTTAACGGATGGATGTTGAGGAAAAAGACAGGATGGGGAAACAAAAATGAGTAAGAATCAACGGGGAGGAGGAAAGAGGGAATGAGAAGAAACCAGAAAAATCACAAAAGAAGAAGTACAAAACTGGTACAAAGACCATTAATTTATACATGGTATCTTCCCTCCTTCCTTCTTCCTTCTTCCTTCTTCCTTCTTCCTTCTTTTTTCAATTAATTGCGGGCAATACCTTCGGATCGGGCGGCCAACTGCACTGCACCGGCGACAGCAATGGCAACTCTTTCGTCAAAAACAGATGGTATAATGTGCTCTTTGTCAAGCCCAGAAGGGCTGACTAAAGAGGCGATCGCATAAGCTGCCTCTAAATACATACTGGTCGTAATCGTGGTCGCTTTGCAGTCCAAAGCACCTCGAAATATCCCCGGAAATGCCAAAACATTGTTAATTTGATTCGGGTAATCGCTGCGTCCGGTTGCTACGATCGCCGCATCTTCCATAATTAATTCTGGCTGAATTTCAGGAATGGGATTTGCCATTGCAAAAACAATGGGATTTTCTGCCATCGAACGCACCATCGACCGGGTGAGTACGCCTGGGGCGCTGACGCCTAAAAATACATCGGCACCGGCGATCGCATCTTCCAAAGTACCGCTGGAGGACACAGCAAATTCTAGTTTTTCTGGGTTCATATCCGTGCGGTTTTGGGAGAGGACGCCTTTGGAGTCGCACATGATGATGTTTTGGGCACCTGCTTTACGCAGCAACCGGGCGATCGCGACTCCGGCCGCACCGGCTCCGTTAATCACGATACACACTTCTGCTATTGTTTTTTTCACGATTTTCAAGGCATTAATTAATGCTGCCAAACTGACAATCGCAGTGCCGTGCTGGTCGTCGTGAAAAATTGGAATATCTAAGGTTTCCCGCAATCTTGCTTCGATTTCAAAGCAGCGGGGAGAAGAAATATCTTCGAGGTTAACGCCGCCAAAAACCGGGGCGATATTCTGCACGGTGCGAATAATTTCCTCGGTATCTTGGGTATTCAAACAGATAGGAAAGGCGTCAATACCTGCAAATTCTTTAAATAGCATGGCTTTGCCTTCCATGACTGGCAGTGCGGCGGCAGGGCCGAGGTTTCCCAGTCCCAAAACTGCGCTACCGTCGGTAACAATGGCAACAGTATTGTGTTTGATTGTGAGGTTATAAACTTGTTGCGGGTCATTGGCGATCGCAGTGCAGATGCGGCCGACTCCAGGGGTGTATGCCATTGCCAAATCCGACTGGCGTTTGAGGGAAATTTTGCTTTCTACGCTGATTTTTCCGCCGCGGTGCAAGTTGAAAGTGCGATCGTACACGTCGATCACTTTGATATCTGGCAGTCCTTTCACTGCTTGAACTATTTCTTCATTGTGCTGGGTGCTCGAAGCATCGACGGTGATATCGCGAATGGTAGTGGCGCGGGTTTGCTCGATTAAGTCGATTTGGCCGAAGTTGCCGCCGACAGATGCGATCGCGCTAGTGACTCTTGCGAGCATTCCCGGCTGGTTCGGCAGAGCAACCCGAATTGTTAAACTAAAGCTGGGGTTTGGTGTCAGTTTTACCATGATGTCTTGATTTCTGATTTGAGAATTTCAATCTTAGATTTTATCGCCAATGTTAGGCATAAAATTTAATAATTCAAATTTTCAACTGAAATTTTTAACAAATTCTATGAGCCTGTGATACGATCGCTCTGCACTGCCTTTGGTTGTCGCTGGGAAACTCATCTTTTTTTGAGTTGAGCTTTGCTTTGTCTATAGCTTGTGACTCGCCCACAAACAGCCTATTTTCTGTCAAGGAAAGCAGCGAACCGCGAATATGAAGCGCGGGCCTCTAAACCGGGTTTCTCAGGCCAATCGATTTTAGATTTGAGATTTGAGATTTTAGATTGAAGCATTGAGCCCACGGATAAATTCGGGGGGCAAGTTTCATCGGATACACGTCTTTTATTTCTGAACGGATGAATCCGGGGGCTTGTATCCTGGATGCTTTCGGTCAACGCGCGCAAATCTTATCTATTTTTGATAATATTTCTGCTTATTGTGAACATCAGCAGATATTTCCCAAAACTCTATTTTGCAGCGATACCGCCTCATTTCTGCTGCTGTCTTTTGAAGCGAGACACCCAGGAGAGTTGATGCGGCTTTTTAGTGGCTTTTAGTGGGGAGGTAAAAAGTAGATGCACGGCTGTTTTAGCCGGCAGGTAAAAATCCGATCGACTCAGAAGCGGGCATTTGATATATATTGCCTGCTTGTTTAACACTTGCCTTGCGATTGCGAGTGCAACCTTGCTGCGCGATCTAATTACCTAGACGCTTTACCCGATAATTCCAGCGACTGTTACTAATAGGCAATCTAGCCCGCGTCGGCACAGGCACAGCTTCTGCCGAACCGTGCACAGTTGCTGGTTGCTAACTGTCAATTTTATCGATCGGTCGCAGCATCGGCAAACATAATAGTAAAGAATTTGCAAGCCAGACAATCCGGGGGAACTTTTTCTAAGTTTTGCAGATCGACTGATTGCTCTGCCTCGCTGCTGGCGGGAAGTATGCACAGGGCAACTTGTCCGACTCCTGCCATGAGTTCGGCAACTCGCTCCAAAATACTGTCCATTTTGTCAATTAGTTGCTCTGCTGCATCCAGACTCGGCGCGATGATGAAAAAGGTTTTGACTCCATCAGGACAAGGAGCGAAGCCAAGGGTACACTCTCGTAATAGTGCTTGGGTGGAGAGACTGAAACCGTTGTAGAAGCGACCGATTACTGCTTGATAAAAGACTTGGGTCAGAGAGCGATCGCCAAAAATAGGTTGAGGTAACATAACTACTTCCTTTCGTAGGATTTTTTGGTGCATTGAAAAAATTTTAACATACCTTAATGTAAGCGATTTAAGAAATGATCTAGCGATCGAGATCATTGACTAGATGTGACATTTTTTAATGGGTGTAGCGGTAGCAAATGTGATAAAATGTACTAGGTGTTAGCGCTGCCAGTGATTTTGATCGGCTCGGCAGCTCAAAGCTAAGTACAAAATTTCCTAGTAGGTGGTGCGATGGGGAGAGGGCCAGAGTCCGAGGGTGCGATGGGGAAATTACCTAAGTAGTAAGAGTATTATTAGCAAAAATTGCTTAATCTAGAGTTGAAAATAAACATCCAATCAAAATATTTAAGATGAACTCGATCGCCCAACAGTTAAAAGCAAGATTTGAAAAAGCATTCACCGCTGCATTCGGCGAAAGTTATGCAGGTGCAGATCCGATGCTAGCCGCCGCCAGCAATCCCAACTTTGGGGACTTTCAGTGCAACGCGGCGATGAGTTTGGGGAAAAAGTTAGGAAAGCCCCCACGGACGATCGCCTCGACAATCATCGAAAACCTAGATATTACTGACATCTGCGAAACCCCAGAAATCGCCGGGCCCGGTTTTATCAATTTGAAGCTCAAACCGGCTTATTTGGAAGCGCAAATTAGTGCGATCGCCGGCGACTCGCGTTTGGGGATTGAACCCGCCAAAACCCCTCAGACAATCGCGATCGACTTTTCGAGTCCGAATATAGCCAAAGAAATGCACGTCGGACATTTGCGATCGACAATCATCGGAGATGCGATCGCCCGCATCCTCGAATTTCAAGGCCACGACGTACTCAGAATCAACCACATCGGCGACTGGGGCACCCAATTCGGAATGCTGATCGCATACTTGCGCGAAGTTCACCCCGAAGCCCTCACAACCGCTGACGCCCTAGACTTAGGAGATTTAGTCGCATTTTACCGCCAAGCAAAACAGCGCTTCGACGCAGACGAAACCTTCAAAGAAACCGCCCGCCAAGAAGTAGTAAAACTGCAAGCAGGCGCCGAAGACACCCGCCGCGCTTGGAAATTGCTGTGCGATCAATCCCGCCGCGAATTCCAAGTAATCTACGATTTGCTCGATATCAAATTAACCGAACGCGGCGAATCGTTTTACAATCCTCTATTGCCCGGAGTAGTGGAAGATTTAAGCAACTTAGGTTTGCTAGTAGAAAGTGACGGCGCCAAATGCGTTTTTGTAGACGGTTTCACCAACAAAGAAGGCGAACCCCTGCCGCTAATCGTCCAAAAAACCGACGGCGGCTACAATTACGCCACAACAGATTTAGCAGCAGTGCGCTACCGGATACAAAAAGACGGTGCAAAGCGCTTAATATACGTCACAGATTCAGGACAAGCCAACCATTTCGCCCAAGTATTTGCAGTAGCGAAAAAAGCCAATTGGATTCCTGAAGATGTCGAGATTGTCCACGTTCCCTTTGGCTTGGTATTGGGAGAAGACGGCAAAAGGTTAAAAACCCGTTCTGGGGATACAGTGCGGTTGCAAGATTTGTTAGATGAGGCGATCGTCCGTTTCCGAGGGGTCCTGGACGACATATTAGCAAAAGAAGAGCGCGAGGAAACAGCAGAATTTAAAAATCGCGTTGCAGAAGTAGTTGGCATCAGCGCCGTCAAGTATGCCGATTTGAGCCACAACCGCATCAGCAATTATATGTTCAGCTACGACCAAATGCTAGCGCCGCTAGGCAATACAGCACCTTATCTGCTGTATGCTTACGTGCGCGTGCGGGGAATTAGCCGCAAAGGTGAGATTGATTTCGAGAATTTAGATGCTAGTGCGAAAGTAATTTTGCAGTCGGATGCGGAGTTAGTTTTAGCCAAGCATTTATTGCAATTTACTGAAGTGATAAATGCTATTGAGGGCGATTTGTTGCCGAATCGGATTTGTCAGTATTTGTTTGAATTGAGTCAAAAATACAATCAATTTTACGAACAGTGTCAGGTGTTGAAATCTGAGGGACCGTTGCGGACTTCGCGGTTAATTTTGTGCGATTTGACGGCGAGGACTTTGAAATTGGGTTTGGAGTTGTTGGGGATTAAGGTATTGGAAAGAATGTAAGCGGTAAGGTGTGCGGGGCGCGCACCCTACATTATTTAGTTGCGGTGCTCCGTGCGCTACATTATTTAGTTGCGGTGCGCTTCGGCGCACCCTACATTATTTAATTCGATCGCCCATTTCTCCAATTAAGTTTAGCGCATTATTTCCAACTTTCTAAGATGTCTTGAAACATCTTTTCAGCCATGGGGCGATCGTTGCGATCTCTCACAAAAATTTCCCAGTTGCGCGCGGAATTTAGTTAAGTTTAATATTTTTTAAACACAATTATTTCATCGGTAACAAACTTATAGTAAATTTACAATTTATCGGGGAATGCACAGCCATTACCTATTAAGGGCTCATCGATAAAAATTAAAAACATGAACGAAACAAAAGTTTTCGGAATGCCAGCAGAAAAAGGCCGCTGGTTGTTCGTTCCGCTGGGAATCACGGTCTTGCTTTGTCTGGGTACAGTTTATTCTTGGAGTATCTTTAGAAAGCCGCTAGAAAAGCAGCTCGATATCGGTGCAACGGATAGTTTATTGCCGTTTACCGTATTGTTAGTAGTTTTTGCCGTACTGATGCCAATTACCGGCTTTTTTATCGATCGATACGGTTCTCGCACCGTGACCGCAGTCGGCGGCGTCGTGACGGGAATCGGCTATATTTTATCGGCATTTGCACCTAATATTACTGTCCTGGTACTCACCTATGGAGTTATCGCCGGTGCCGGGGTGGGAATTGCTTACGGCGTACCGCTAGCAGTATCAGCCAAGTGGTTTCCCGATAAAAAAGGATTGGCAGTTGGGCTAACAGTAATCGGGTTTGGTTTGTCGCCTTTAATTACCGCACCGATTGCCAAATATTTAATCGATACCTATCAAATACCGCAAACATTTCTGATTTTAGGCATCGCTTTTACCGTCATTATTTTGGCAATTTCGACCGCTTTGAAAATGCCGCCAACTGGATGGACGCCTGCGGGATTTGCGGCCGCCCGATCGGGCACAGCGGTAAATAGCCCGATCGCACCGATGATGAAATCTCCCGCATTTTACGGGCTGTGGGTGTGCTACACAATTGGCACGCTGGTGGGATTGGGCGCGATCGGAATTTCTTCTCCCGTGGCGCAGGAAATTATTAAATTAGACGCGGGAACGGCTGCGGCAACGGTTTCTCTGTTTGCCATATTTAACGGTATGGGGCGTCCGATGTTTGGTTGGATAACCGATCGATTTAAGCCAAAATATGCCGCGATAGCCAACTACATTCTCATCTTAATCGCATCGATTATGATGACTCAGGCAGGCGTTGGACAAGTCGCAACTTATATCATTGCGTTTTGTTTGTTCTGGCTGTCCTTAGGAGGATGGCTGGCGATCGCGCCCACGGCAACTTTAACTTTATTCGACCCCACAGACTACGCGAAAAACTACGGCATTGTGTATACAGCCTACGGAGTTGGAGCGTTTTTCGGTACAATTGCTGCGGGGAAAATTCGCGATACTTTTGGCAGCTATACCAACGCTTTTTACATTACGGCAATTCTTGCGGTTGTTGGCATCATCACCGCCGTGTTTGCGCTGAAGCCAGCGGTTAAAATTGCAGCCGAAGCCGATGTTTCTTAATCGGGACTTGCCCACCCCCGATCGAAGAAACCGGGTTTTTTAGGAAAATATGGGATTTGAGCCGTGAATATCGGTGAAAAACCCGGTTTCTCGGCTTTTCCAATTTTCTAAGATGCCTTTAAACATTGTTACGACAATTTGGCGATCGTTATCTCTCACAAATATATCGTAATTGGGACTTGAGTTAATTTCAATCAACCAATATGCTCCTTTTGTATCTAGCGCGATGTCAAGCCCCGCATAATTAATCGCAATTTCAGCAAAAACAGGTTTAACAAAATCTTCAATCTCCGACATGAGATTGGGGTTAATTATATGTTTTGCTTTTGCACCTTCCCAGTGCAGCGGGCTTAAATTCCCCGCAAATTTAGCCTGAGATTTATCTTTCTCGTACAGCAAAACTAGCTTTTCTTTGCAGAATACAGCCCGATATTCGCGGGCAATTTCGATATATTCTTGAGCTAGGGCCACATCGTCATAATCTTTGCTGTTGACGTTAAATATAATTTCTAGGGCTTCTTTAATTTGCTCTCTAGTTTTACATAAAAAAACATTGTTGCCACCAGCACCGCGATTTCTTTTGAGAATCACCGGGAAAGCGAATTTTTTGTTGACTTCTAAAACTATTGATTCAATATCTGGGAAAATCAAATACTTTTTATACTTCTCCTGGCATTGAGGCGAGACAAAACCGAGAGCTCGGGGAGTATTTATTTTGCCGTTTAAGAGTTGATAGGTATATTCTTTGTCTTTAAAAATCTCTGCTACAGACGCGCTGTTAAATGGCGTCATGTAATTGACAAAATAATATTCTTCGCCGCCCTGTTTGAGTCTAATCAAGTTTTGGGAATGATGCAGGATTTCGTAAGGGATATTTAATTCCTCGCAAGCTGCCAGCAGGATTTGAATATTGGTTAGCATAAAATGTAATTTAACTTGTGACTTTTAATTTTTTCTGTACGCTCAGTCAATATCTCGCCAGTGACCAGCATCCACAAATCGGGACAAATGCCCCACATTTGTTGTAGCAATAACAACTTCTTCTCCAGCAAAGCTTGAGCTGCTAAAATCACATCTCCATCAAGTTCTTTGGGGCCTGCTGTCGGCATTCCTATCTGGCGCGATGTCGCCCACAACTGAGCCGCCTTGAGTATTGTAGGTGTCGTTATTGGCAAGTATTCAAGCCTCTCTTTCCAGTCATCAAGCCGTCTAACTCCTGCCAGTTTATTTGCACGGAGCAACTCTCGCCTCACCTCATAGTCGGCTATCTCAGGTAAAATCACCCTGTAACCTTTGAGCAACAAAGAGCGCACCCACATCCGACATTCCACTGTCACAGCCGACTCTTTGGGATTTGTTAATGTTCCTAAAAGACCAGCATCTAATAATACAATCATTGTTTTTGAAATAAAAGTCGCTAGGATGACAGGCGGTCTTCATCTATAGCCTTTCTCAGATAGATGAGGTACAAGTTTAGATTTTAGATTTTAGATTTTAGATTTTAGATTGGGGGATTGGCGAATTGTTAATTAATTGGTGAATACCTCATCTTTCCGAGAACCGCTATAATACTTTTTGCAAGTATTCAAATGTCTCTGTCTGTTCCTCAGCGTCTCCTTCTTCTGCCCATTTATCTAACCACTCAATTGCAGCTATATTTATCTTCATTTGTTCTTCTTTTGTTCGCGAAGGAAGCACAGGTGATGGATTTTTATTGAATAAATTTAGCCAATAAGTTAACCGCCGATCTACTACTTCCGTAATTATCGCTTTCAGTTCTTCAACGGTTAAGTCCGATACTCGTTTGGTTTGGAGAATTATCGCTGGCAGTTCTTCAACTGTCAAGTCTGCTACTCGTTTTGTTTCCATTTTGCAGCCTCATTATTCAATCTAATTTTAAATATTTGAGATGGGAGAACCGATCGCAATTCTCTCATCTCAAATTTCATCAAATTTTATCCAAACAACCGCTGCTGCCCGTTGGCCGCATCTTTCCCGGCATAAATCTCGCGCGTTCCCTTGGGAATGTAAATCCAATCGAATTCTTGCAAGCGGTTTGTCAAATTGGAAATGCTCACTCCCAATTCATCTCTCATTTTGTATAAATGCGACCACTTAGTTAAATCGCGTCCCTGTCTTTTTTCCTCCAAAATACACCGAGGCATCAACAAACAGCTTGCAAAATATTGCGCTTGCCATTCGATCGACAAAACCTTATTATCAGCACTCGCACCCCGACAAACAAACGGTTCCTCGACATCCTGGGCGGTTTTTCCTCGATCGCCCAAGTTGAATTCCAACTGTTCCACAGTGCCGTCTGCTTCGTCTTGATTGACGTGTAGCACCCAGTGGCCGATTTCGTGGGCGATCGTCGATTCGATGAAGCCCGGCGGTTTTTCCAGAATCTGTTCGTTGATTTCGATTAACCGCTGCTGCGGCAAAATCCTCGCCGCGATCGCACCCTCTTCATCCGGCTCAATGCACTCCCAAACTACGCCCAAATCCAGAAAATCAGCAACCGTTGTCGCATCAAAAGGCCATCTCGGAGCAAAATTTTGCGTTTTCTGCATCTGCATCAAGATGTCATTTGCCAAACGCTCGATCGATTCTTTGGGATAGAAGCAATACGGCTTAAAAATACTCACTATGAGGGGCCTCTCTTACGCTTCAAAAGACTGTTTGAGCCAATCTGGATTTTCTTGCATTCGGCGGAAAAGAGCCTGCATTTCCTTCGGATTCTGCTTCAGCAGCGCTTCGTACTGCTGCGGCAGCCTCCCCGCCAAGAAAATCAATTCCTCTTCGTTTATGTCTAGATTACGCGCTAATGCTCGGATTACCTCCTCTTTTGGCGCATAATCCGCTCGATCGTTCTCCAACTTCGACAAATAAGTAAAGTCCACACTTAGCATAGCTGCTAGCTCACGTTGTGAGTAAGCTTTGTCCTTGCGAGCTTGACGGATCAGTCTTCCAAATGTTTGTTCCACGGTTTTTCGCCTCCTGACAAGCATTCTAGCCTGTTTTGATGAAAAGTTCAACAAAACACTTGACGGGAAAATCAACCCAGGCTACCATGAGGGTAGTTGACGGTTTAATCAACTAAATCAACCGCCCTGTAGGGTCAAAAGTGGAAATTATCCCAGCCAAAACGCTACATATAGCGCCGTCAACTTCAGAGGAGTGAGAAGCGCTGGGCGTCAAAACGCTTGTACGCAGCAAATAAGGAGGAGCAGATCGCAAATGCTGAGAACCTGGACAGACACGCATTACAAGCTCGAAGACGATGACTGGCTATACATCGCCACCCACGAAGAACAAAGCTCAGCCTCACTGGTGTGTCCCGGCTACGCGCGGGATGGCGAAGGCTTCAGCATCCACTTCACCCCAGCGCACCTAGAAACGTTAGAGCATTTGCTCGCCGCGCTGCGGATTATCAAAGCTCAACAAGAGGCGAGGCTTGAGTATACCTATCCAGAACCAAAAGCGACAACACATCTAATTAGGTAATCGAAGGAAGAAGGAAGAAGGAAGAAGGAAGAAGGAAGAAGGAAGAAGGAAGAAAAATAATTCGATTTTTGTGAGTTCCCAATTCCCAATTACCGATTCCTAATTGTCAGAACATAAATCAATAACCAAGGAAAAACGAACAATGACTAAAACACAAGAAAGACCGACATTTTCAGTATTTGGTGCCAAACCGAGCAATGCTTTGCTAGTACCGGAAATCCCGATCGCCGTCCGAAACAACTGTCAAAGCGGCCAGTGGACTATCGGCGACACAGACTACGGTTCCAAGTGTTCCATGACAATCCTCAAATTCTCCAAATTCTTCGGTTCCCTCGGTCAAACTTCCCACACACTGTGGGGTCAACTGTGGTTTGTCGCAGAAACCGGCGAACTGCCGCAAGGAGTTATCATGGTGACCTACATCAAAAACCGCAGCTTGAACGATTTTAACCGCTTAGTAGCATCAGTTCAATCTCGCGGCGTAGAACCGGCAACCGGAATTTTTATTCCCGAATTTGTCAAACATTCCGGTCAAAAACCAGATGATAGCGGAGTAGTAAAACCGATCAACTACTACAGCTTGAAATGGTCTTGGAACGAGCGGAAAGATTGGGCGGTTATCGACCAAGCCGCAGCAGTTTTGTCAGATCCTAGCAATCAATCGCGGATGATTGACTTAGAAGGAACAAAAGCTATGGTGTGTTTAGATAACCTGCCAGCGCAGCAAGTTGCCTCCTTGATGGCCGCTCACGCTGGCGGTGAAAGCGATGCTATTGCTTTGAATTCCAACGGCGGTATGTCGCTACCGCCAGCGGAAGACAAATCAACTGCTGACTTGTTCTAATTCTCTTGTAAAGGCGCGATTTAATCGCGCCTTTACCATAACTGTTACAACGCAGAGAGAAATGAAGAAATTAACGAATCTGAAAACTCAACCCAACCTGAAAGAAAGCCGTTTGAAAGAGAATCTTGAGCTGCTCGACCAAATTCGAGCCGACGCAGTTAACGACATCGAAAGTCTCACCGAAGACTTCCAACACATGACTTTAGTTGCCCAATCCGTCCAGCGGAATTACCGAGCTTTGTTAGCCGAAAATCAATTGTTAAAAGGCACACTTTTGAGTATCATTGATGAGTGCGGCTGCCGGCAAGGAAATCGGTGCGATCGCTGCTGGAAACTTCTCAAAATTCTAGCCAGCGCCAATCCCGAAGAAAAACCCGACGCAGCCAGAAAGTACAGAGCCATTCTCAGCCAACTCCGTAACATACAATAACTGAAAACGTCTCACTAAAAAGTCTCGCCAAGTTAGAATCAGGAGAAGCAAACATTATGACAATAGCAACTGCCAAGGATAGCAAAGTCAAAATTTTGCAAAACTTTCAGCAGATTTTAGCCGACAAGAAAAAGATCGAATCCAAAGTAGAAACCAAAGAAGAGTCAGCCGAAAAAGCCAAAAACAAACAACTCCTCGAAGTCGCTTCCACCTACACAATTGACAGCATCGTCAAAGGCTTGGCTGACTTGCAATTAGATTTCGGCAGCATCACCAGCGGACTTTCCGAAAAACTGAAGGCCGAATCTTCAAAATTAGACGAATTAAAACGCGCCATCGAAATAGAAGCCGAACAATTGCAAGAGTTGCAGCAAATCAGAGTTGTAGCAGACGCCCTCCACATTTTAACTCAAGAGCACCGAGAAAAATTGACCCTGCTCGAACAAAACGCTGCTAACCAACGCGAAATTATCGAAAAAGACACAACCCAAAAACGCAAGCTTTGGGAAAAAGAACAGCAAGAATTTGAGGCAGCAGTTCAAGAAGAAACTGCACTCATAACTAAAAAGCGCCAGCAAGAGACAGCCGATTACCAATACGAATTACAGCGCACCCGCAAAATCGAAACCGACGAATACGAAGAAACGAAGCGCAAACTAGAACGGCATTTGCAAGAATCTACCCGCGAAAAAGAGAAAAATTGGACACAGCGCGAAAAAGTCCTCAGCGACAATCAAGCGGAGTTTGAAGAGAATCAAAGAAAAGCCGCCGGATTTGAAGAAGAACTCAAACAGGCTTATATCAAAGCCAAAGAAGAAGCAATTCAAGAAGTTTCCCGCGAAGCTAAAGTCAAGGCAGATTTAGTGGATAAAGAATGGGAAAGCACTAAGCAAGGATATGAATTGAAAGCGCAATCTTTGCAGCAGACTATTGAGCGACAAACCGAACAAATCGCCGAAATTTCCGCGCAACTGCAAGCCACGATGAAACAAGCGCAAGATTTGGCAATGAAAGCTTTTGCCAGCAAAGCTTAAAACCCAGTAAGGTGTGCAATGCCCACCTTACGCAAAAATGACAGTAATTTTCCCAACTATTAAGGAATCAAAAGTCATGAACAAAAGAGTTAGCGACAAAAGCACCAAGGCTGAAATTTTAGAAGCGTACAAGGAAGTAGCGCAAGAAAAAGCGCTGTTAGAATCGCAAATCCAACAGCTAAACGCTTCCCAAAAGCAAACAGCAGCCCCAGAAAAACCTATTGTGGAGGCAAAAAAACCAATGGCTTTAACTCAAAATCAACAAAAAATGCAGTCCACAATCGACAATTTGATTTTGCTGCAATTTGGCTTTGGCGGCGCTGTCAGCGAGTTGTCTGAGAAATTAACTTCTGAAGCTGCTAAACTCGAAGAATTGCGGCGCACCGTAGGCGAGGAAATTCAACAACTGCAAGAGTTGCACAGTTTAGAAGATGTTGCAGAAGATACGCTGGACAATTTAATTCAACAGTACGAAGAAAGCGCGAAAACTTTTGCTGGCGAACTCAGCGAACAGCGCGAAACTGTTGAACAGGAATTGTTGGAACGCCGGCAAGCTTGGGAAAAAGAGCAGGAACTCCAAAAGTTGGCCGTTAAAGAACGCAATGAGAATCACCAAAAAGCTCGCGAGCGGGATGAAGAGTTGTATGATTATGATTTGAATCTTCAGCGAAATCTGGACATCGAAGAATACGAACAGCGCCAGAAAAGGCTGTATCAAGAAATCGAAGAGTTTCAGCAAGAACAGGAGAAACAGTGGGCGGAACGCGAAAAATCTATTTCGGAACGGGAAAAACTTTATGCTGAGGTGAAAGCTAAGGTAGAAGCTTTCCCGAAAGAACTGGAAGCTAATATCAAGAACGGGAAAGATAACGGCCGCAATATTGGCAATTATCAAGCTAAAGTTAAGGCGGATTTGTCTGCTAAAGATATCGAAGGGCAAAAGCAAAATTATGAACTGCAAATTCAAGGGATGTTGCAGACAATTCAAAATCAAGATGCGCGCCTTGCTAGCTTGTCGAAACAACTGGATTCTGCTTTGAAACAGGTTCAAGATTTGGCGGTGAAGGCGATTGAGGGAGCATCGAATTTGAGCTCTTTGCAAGCAGTCAGGGAAATTGCGATCGAACAAGCAAAGACTCAGCAAAAAAATAAGTAATATCAGTTCCGGTTGCATCGGCATAGTTAAATCCAGTCAACAGTCAACAATTCCCGATGGATGGTGCAACCGGACTCGATCTAATTCATCTGCGTTAATCTGTGTTTATCTGCCCGTATCTGCGGTTAAAAAAAGATAATTTCGGGAACCGCAGATGACAAGGGATTGACGCTGATTTACGCAGATGAGGAGAAGAGAGATAGGAATAATTCCGATGCTAACATATTTGATATAATCCGTAGGGCTTTTAGGAGCTAATTAGGTTGCTTTAAATACCCGATTTCTTGAAGAAGTCGGGTATCTGGGTATTGAAGGGAGAGGTTTTTGCGATCGCCCGCGAACTGTGCAAAAATATAAATATTTAGGATTAGGACAACTGCTATGCTTGATACTGACAACTTCGATCCGCGCGAGATTCCTATATATTCTATCCCTGAAGCAGCGCAATATCTCCGGCTGCCGAAGGACAGGTTGCGATCTTGGGTTGGTGGCTGGTCCTCGAAAACAAAAGCGGACAAGCGCTTCTTTGAGCCACTGATTAAGTTACCTAACCCCAAAAATTTTGAACGGCTTCCCCAGTCCAAAACTACACTACTTTCTTTCATAAATTTGGTAGAGGCTCATGTCTTGATTGCCATTTTTAAGGCTACTGGCATCTCCCGAAAACAACTTAGCACTGCACTCGACTACATCAAGCGTCATCTTTCGACTCCTCAATTCTTCTATGCTGGAAGGGAGTTTGAACGCAAGGGAATAGCTCTTTTATGTGAGAGATTCGGAGAGAAGCTTGCAGCATCCGACAGGGAACAGGAAGCAAAACAGATTCTAAACACTTATTTCGCTCGCATTGTACGAGATGAAGCTGGATTACCCCTCAAACTCTACCCTTTCACGAAGCTACCAGGTTCCGACGAACCTAAAACAGTGATGATTGACCCCAGAATCTCCTTTGGCCGCCCAGTTTTAGCTGGAACTGGCATTCCCACAGCTATACTGGCGGAACGTTACAAAGCTGGGGATTCCATCGATGAACTTGCCGAAGACTACAATTGCAATCGGCTCCAAATAGAGGAAGGTATTCGCTGCGAACTTCAGCTAGTAGTAGCATGAATGAGATATTTTTCATAGACAGATGTTTAGGAAGGAACCTGGCAGATTCACTACGAAATGTGGGGGCTACAGTAGAAATTCACGACGATCATTTTGAGCAAGATATCGAGGATAAGGATTGGCTGAGGATTGTTGGAGAGCGCAATTGGGTGGTATTAACAAAGGACAAGAAAATCGCTAGCCGTACTTTGGAGTTAGAAGCCGTGGCTCAAGGCAATGTACGGCTTTTTGCATTGGTGGACGGCAATGTTTCTAGAGAGGTAATGGCACAAGCTTTTGTAAATGCCTTAGAAAATATGCAAAGATTTATTCGGGGGAATCAAGCACCTTTCATCGCTAAGGTGCACCAGTCGGGTTTGGTAAAGCCCTGCAAGAACCGAAAAGCACTTTTGAATCTCCCTAAAACCACATCCCAAATCAATCTCCCTTAGTCCAGTTTTCCAACTGTCTACTCGCTGCGAGTCTTCCTTGAGCCTTAAACCCTATCTACAGCGTTGAAATATTTAGTAAAAAGCCCGATCGCACTGTTCACTTATATAAACTGTCCCCTGCTCTCCTGACCGCTTCAGTCGCACTCTCTATGCTTTAAGTTAATCCACCAAAAGATATATTTGATCTGGAGGCACTATGCAGAAACAAATCCTACGTCAAAAAGATACTAATGCTTGGATACTTCAGTGCTGGGTTTCTTTTATTGTTGCCATTTCCGCAACTACTGTAGGTATCATTTATTTACAGGTAGACCCCTGGCAAAAAGCTTTTATGGGTATGGGTTTAACTTTTTCAGTCGGCTCGTCTTTTACTTTAGCAAAAACCATTCGCGATAACAACGAGGCATCAACATTAACTGCCAGAATCGACGAAGCTAGAGTTGAGAAAATTCTCGCTGAGCACCATCCTCTCAAATAAACTTGAATTATACAATGTATACACCAAACAGCCCGGGCGGGCTGTTTTTGTTGTTTGAGCCACAGGTTTCAAGCTGTGGATGTGAATGGGGGATTTCATATCAATTCCGGTTGCACCGGAATTATTGTTGACTGTTGACTGTTGACTGTTAACGGGCGGGTCGAAAAACTGAATGATAGTTGAGTATTGACTGTCGATTCGATTTTACGCCCGACGATGCTAGCGGAGTTGATATCAAGGGCTACCTTTGAACTTACGATCGCCCAACTTATTCTTTTGTCGCTGGCGAATACCGGCCTTAACTGTCGCCATATCCACGGGAAAGCCAACTACAGGAATCACCTGATCCTTGCGTTCTTCTTCCAGATTCTTGAGTTCGGTGTAATCAACCCAGTGAATGCAATTCACCGGACAAGTGTCGATCGCCTCAGCAATCAACTCTTCAGAATCCCCGTCTTGTCGAACTACGCGCGATCGACCGTAATCCGGTTCAATATAAAAAGTATTGCGAGCAACGTGAGCGCAGTGCTTGCAGCCAATGCAGGTAATCTCATCAACATAGACACCTTTTTGGCGCAACACGCCGCCCAATTCCGGTTCCAAACCAGAGCGATCGGGCGCATCCCGCAAAAATCCCCCCAACTCCGGCTCTAAACCAGAGCGATCGCTTGCTGTATCTATTCCGAGTCCAGAAAGCTCAGACATTTAGACCCCCACAAGAGTAAATAAGTCCGCCTGAGCGGACTTTGATGAAACAAGATGGCAAAAATCTCGAAAAATTATTAAGCGCACCAGCGTTGCACCACCAAGCGGAGCGAACCGTCTTGATTTTGCTTTTGCTCAGAAACTTGGAAACCCTGCTTAGCGCTTTCATTCACCACAGTATGGTAAGCGTAGCGCTGAGTCACCTTATTCAGAAAACGGTCTACAGACCAAGCTTGCTGCCAAAATTGCAAGTCAGCCACCAATTCATACTCAGTCCCGTTCCAGCTAAAACCTACGTCGTAGCCGTTTTTTTGCTCAATCACGACCTCAGCGGTGCTGGTTAGGCCGCGATAGCCGCGCACCTCTGTCGGGCCCGACTTCCAGTCGATACCCAAGTCAGTTAAAGCAGCTTCCAAAGAATTCAAATTGCGGATCTGGGTCTTAATTTGGCTAAAGTGTGACATGGTGATTCCAAAAAAATTTAAGTGAACTCAACAAAAAAAATTACCAATCGCTAAAAGCCACTTGGGCCGTCGCTTCGGCTGACTGATGCAGGGCTTGCGTGAAATATTCAGATGTTGACTCTTGATGAAGCACCACGCCGAGCTGAGCTTCAATTGCAGCCGTTACCTCAGCGCAGGAAGCACCGACAATGCCGGTGACTGTTTCCTGTACGCGGCCATCTGGATAGATCACAAACTCTAGTGTTTCCATAATCCGGGCTGACTGAATAGGAATAGTGAGAACAGACACCGACACCAGCAAGCCAGGGACGATGCCTCCTGAAGTCGCTTCTTGAGAGTTGGCTGACTGGCAAAGCGCTATATCAATTTTGACTAATTGATAGGTTTTGAGTCACAACTTAACAGAACTTATTAATAGGTAGAAGCAATACATCAGTTGTATGTAAAGTTTCGCGTAGATCGTGACAGCAGTCAAGTCACTATATTTTAGATTTTAGATTTTAAATTTTAGATTTTAGAGTGAGGAAGAAGGAAGAGGGGATGAACCGCAGAGGGCGCAGAGCCAAGAGGGTACAAGGTAAAAGGTCCAAAGAAGGCAAAAGGCAAAAGTATAAATTCCCCCACTCCCCCTCTAATTCCCTCTGGGGTCTAAAACGTCTCGCAGGCCATCGCCCAAAAGGTTGAAACCAAGAACAGTCAAGGTAATGAGCAAACCTGGAAACACGATCGTCCAAGGAGACGAAAGAGCGTATCCGCCCTTAAAAGCATCAGAAAGCATCGTCCCCAACTCAGGAACCGGCGGCTGTGCGCCCAAACCCAAAAAACCCAAACCGGCAGCTTCTAGTGTCGCGGTACCAGTCGAAAGAGTTGCTTGTACAACTAGAGGCGCCAGACTTCCCGGCAAAATGTGGCGAAAAATAATCCGCAAGTCGCTGGCGCCCAAAGCCTTGAGGGCCAAAACAAATTCTTGTTCCCGCAGAGACAGCACCATACTGCGAGTTAAACGGATGTAAATCGGAATTTGCACGAGGCTGACGGCGATAATTACGCTTTGCAGGCTCGGCCCGGTGACGGTAACAACGCCGATCGCCAGTAAAATCGAAGGAAAAGCTAACAAAATATCCGCCAAAGTGCCGATCGCAATTTCCAGCAACCCCCGGAAATACCCGGCCACCAGCCCCAAAAGCGCTCCCACAATTAAACCCGCACCCACAGAAACCAGGCTGACGAGTAAAGATATTCCCAATCCGTGCCACACCCGCACCAACAAATCTCGCCCCAAACCGTCGGTGCCAAACCAATGTTTAGCGCTAGGACCCACTAAGCGCAACAAATAATCTCGATCGACCGCCGGATCGTAGGGAGAAAGTAGGGGTGCCAACAGTGCCGAGAGAATCAGCGCTACAGTCAAAATTAAGCCGATTTTCCCCGAAGTCGATCGCCAAAATCGTTGAAAACCTGCTTGTGGAAATACTAAGTTGTTATTCAATCTTCGATTTTCCATCGAATGCTGTCACCAAAAAACAGAGGACTTGGGCAACTATTTCTAAGTGGCAAATGCCCGTTGAGAAATAGCAGATAAACAAAGTTAAGGGCTCACGCTTCTATCTCACTTGTTGGCTAGGGCGATTCCTGCTCGGGATAGGTGCGATCGCGCGGACTTTGTAAAGCGCAGTTAGCACGCTCCTTTTGCGGAACCTCTCAGGACCCAGATGCTTGTGGTGCCCATAAACTTATTAATTCATTGACAAGGGCGAGCAATTCAGATACAGACTCATTGATTTCTGGTGTCTGAAATCCATGAATAACTCGATTTCTTAGGCTTTTAAGTAGCATTGCTCGATCGTACTCTTGTATTGAAAGTTCTCCTTGCGAATACATATGTTTGATCAGAGATAAAGTTGGAAATTTTTCAATTGGAATACTAACCTCCTCAGCTCGCCTACGCAGGAGTGCTTCAATTATTACCCAAAGTAACAAAAACGCGCCTTCATTTTCTCCTAATGAGATTAGACGTTCACTCTGCGATTTTCTAATAAAAATTTGTTGCCAAGATAATAGATTTACTTCATTGGAGTTGTCTTTCAGTAAAGCATCTTGTTCAGTAATTAATAAGAAACGCCAGCCTGTATTTTCAGAAACTATTTCAGCAATTTCTTTCAACCTATCTATAGATTTTTGCCTGCCCGAACCGTTAAATTCGATTATATAACCTTCGGCTTCGTTCTTTTTTACAATCAAATTTGGACGATATGTCCCTAAATCGAAAGGGATGTCTTCTGGTTCAGGGTCAACCAATACTGTATAGCCTGCTTGTCGGTATTTTTCGGCAATTTTAGATACTGATTTGTCGTGTATTAATTTAGCGGTCATAGATAACTCTCTAATGCTTTTGCTGAATTTATTCTAACGTAAACGCACTCACTGCCAGATATTATGCCACGGACCAACAATGACGGACATAAAGCAACGTCAAACGTGTCACTAAGCGAGCGACGATGATCCTCCACATCTGTGACAAGTGAATCATCCTCATAAACTAACCCAATTAGTGCGTCCTGTATGGGCTTTATTATATTGTCTGTGTCAACAGGGTCAATCGATTTTAGATTTTAGATTTTAGATTAAAGAATTGAAGCATTGACCCCACGGATAAATACGTTAGGCAAGTTTCATCGGATACAGGTTTTTTATTTCACCGGTCCTGAGTCTGCTTTCGGAATGAATCTGGCGGCTTGTATCCTGGATGCTTTCGGTCAAAATCGTAGAGGTATACTAAAGTTAAATGAACGTTTCCTGAATAAGGAGTTCCTACCCAAGTTTTTGACGCTTCTGCACGCACAAATGCTTGCCAATCCTGTAGCTTGTTTCTGGGCCTCGTTTGCAAAGATACAGGGCGTTTTGGAATCAGAAACTCAAATTGCATTTACAACTCCGACAATTGAATGCGAAAAGAAGGGATTAAAGGCTAAATTCAAACTAGACTATAACTTGCAACTTTTAACAAATCCACTTTTGTTTTGTAGATCGCACAGATTTCTCATCACCCTCACGCCCTCACCGCTCTAGCATTTCGCGTGAAGCGAAGCTATCCCGAAGGGAATCGCCCCCGACAACATCCCCAGCAACCATCAGCCCTGGGATCAATCTAAAATCTAAAATCTAAAATCTAAAATCGGATGACCCTTTAAGATATAGAGAACAAGATAAATTTAAAAGCCCAATGACATCAACCCTACTCAAATCCTCCTCCCGATCCCCCCTCAACGCCCCAACAGTCCGCCATTTCCCCAACGGTCTCACAGTTATAGCCGAACACTTGCCAGTCGATGCTGTTAACCTCAGCGTATGGCTCAATTTAGGCTCAGCCGTCGAACCAGACGAAATCAACGGCATGGCTCACTTTTTAGAACACATGATTTTTAAGGGAACTCCGAGCATCAAGAGCGGAGAATTTGAGCGCGCGATCGAGCAGCGGGGCGCAGTCACCAATGCAGCCACCAGCCAAGATTACACTAACTACTACATCACCACAGCCCCTAAAGATTTTGCCGAACTAGCTCCCCTGCAAGTCGATGTGTTGCTCAACGCCAGCATTCCCGACGACGCCTTCGATCGAGAACGGCTGGTAGTGTTAGAAGAAATTAGACGCTCGGAAGACAATCCCCGCCGCCGCACCTATCAGCGCTCGATGGAATTAGCGTTTGAAGTCCTGCCCTACAAGCGACCGGTACTAGGCCCGACTGCCGTAATCGAACAGCTTACCGCGCAACAAATGCGGGATTTCCACAGCAGCAGATATCACCCAGGAGCCATGACAGCCGTAGCTGTAGGCAATTTGCCAGTCGATCGACTAATAGAAATTGTCGCAGACAGTTTTGCAGCAAAAAGCAAATCGCAAAACAACAAAATAAATGTGCCTGCTGTCAGCAACTTTCACCCAGAATCCCAAATCCTAAACGGAGGCCAAGAATCGCCGTTTACAGAAACAGTCCGCCGCGAATTTGTAGACTCTGCCCTTCAGCAAGCCCGACTGATCCTGATGTGGCGAGTGCCAGGTTTCATGGAAATGTCCGAAACTTATGCCCTGGACGTTTTGGCAACAATATTGGGTCACGGCCGCACAACTCGCTTGGTTCAGGATTTGCGCGAAGAAAAAGGGCTAGTTTCGTCAATTTCGGTCAGCAACATGACTCAGCGCCTCGGCGGCGTATTCTCGATTTCCGCTCAACTACCGACAGAAAACTTGGCAGCAGTGGAAGCTGCGATCGTCCAACACATCCGCACTCTCCAAACTGAACTGGTGACAGATGCCGAAATTTCCCGCATCCGCACCCAAGTAGCAAATCGGTTTATCTTTGGTAACGAAACTCCGAGCGATCGAGCAAGTTTGTACGGTTACTATCAGTCGATGTTAGGAGATATCGCTCCCGCCCTCAACTATGCCGCCTGCATCCAAGCTCAGACGGCCCAGGATCTCCGAGAAGCCGCCGTCAAATATCTGTCTCCCGACGCGATGGGTGTTCTGGTAATTCGCCCGGACGAAGCATAAACTTGGTCGATCGCCTCAACAGGGGAATTGAGCCCTCCCTCTGCTTCCCCGGCCTCGAACAGCATTCGGCATTCGGCAGAAAGAATGCCAACGGGCACCAGGGATTTTTAGTCAATAGTGCCTGAAATTCGATCGACCCTTGCCTTGAAGGTTTTGTATCAAATAATTAATATGAAGCCTTTAAGGTACGGGCGATCGATAAAATCACCGTAGTTTTATGAGAGGATAAACTGGGAATTATTGGCAATCAAGCAATTGGGTCCCTGGCCACCAGATTTATCTGCGATCGTAATTCTAGAATCTAAAATCTAAAATCTAAAATCTAAAATCTAAAATCTAAAATCTAAAATCGGTTTATGAGAGGATAAACTTGGAATTATTGACAATCAAGCAATTGCGTCCCGGGTCACCGGATTTATCTGCCGTCGTAATTCTAAAATCTAAAATCTAAAATCTAAAATCGATTTATGAGAGGATAAACTGGGAATTATTGACAATCGAGCAATTGGGTTCCGGGTCACCGGATTTATCTGCCGTCGTAATTCTAAAATCTAAAATCTAAAATCTAAAATCTAAAATCTAAAATCGGTTTATGAGAGGATAAACTTGGAATTATTGAC